>NZ_JBFUAW010000003.1:0-133685 GCF_056406095.1 Caulobacter sp. P1_D6
GCGACCGATGCGGCGGCGGGGGGCGATCGAGCGGGAYTGGGCTGGAGGGGGTTACTTCAGCGTGTCCGGGGAGCCTGGCGTTGCAGGCCCCGCCCGCCGTCGGCGTCGAACGGGGACAAAGCGCGTGTATTGCCCATTGGCCCGCGCCCTCGGCGGCTGGGACTGGCYCGAAAGGGKYGSTYCCGGRTCCGGCTAAGCCTCAACAGGGCTGCCCACCGGATGCTGGCGGATAACGATGGCGCGGAGCGGTCGGCTTCGTCGAAACGGTAACAACACAAAGAACTCCGGACGTCGTCCGGCGCTCCGCGACCCTTTCCATCAGCTCAGCGAGCAGTCGCGTGAGGCGGCGAGCCGTGCCTCCAAGGCCCTCCCCCTGTGGGGGAGGTGTCGGCGCAGCCGACGGAGGGGGGCGTGATCGGCAGATGGCCACACCCCGGATCGACGCCCCTAAAACTCCCCCCACCGATCGCTGCGCGATCGCCTCCCCCACAGGGGGAGGGTTTGGATCTGGAAGGACGGACCTCGCCCCAGAATCCTTGACATCCACGCCCCCTCATGCGCCTTTCCGCGCCTTGCAAATCATCGCGTTTCAAAGACTTTCCATGACCTCGACGCACGCCTATCGCACCCATACCTGCGGCGCCCTGCGGGCCTCCGACACCGGAAACCCCGTCCGCCTGTCGGGCTGGATCCACCGCAAGCGCGACCACGGCGGCCTGGTCTTCATCGACCTGCGCGACCATTACGGCCTGACCCAGCTGGTGCTGCACCCCGAAACCCCGGGCTTCGCCACGGTCGAGCGCCTGCGCGCCGAGAGCGTGATCAAGATCGACGGCGAGGTCGTGGCCCGCGACGCCAGCGTCGTGAACCCCAACCTGCCGACCGGCGAGATCGAGATCCGCGTCACCGCCGTCGAGGTGCTGTCCGAGGCCGCCGAGCTGCCGCTGCCGGTGTTCGGCGAGCCGGACTACCCCGAGGAAATCCGCCTCAAGCACCGCTATCTCGACCTGCGTCGCGAGACCCTGCACAAGAACATCGTGCTGCGCAGCAAGGTGATCCAGTCGATCCGCTCGCGGATGTTCGCCCAGGGCTTCAACGAGTTCCAGACCCCGATCCTGACGGCGTCGTCGCCGGAAGGGGCGCGCGACTTCCTGGTGCCCTCGCGCCTGCATCCGGGCAAGTTCTACGCGCTGCCCCAGGCGCCCCAGCAGTTCAAGCAGCTGCTGATGGTCTCGGGCTTCGACCGCTACTTCCAGATCGCCCCGTGCTTCCGCGACGAGGACCTGCGCGCCGACCGTTCGCTGGAATTCTACCAGCTCGACGTCGAGATGAGCTTCGTGACCCAGGAAGACGTGTTCGCGGCCATCGAGCCGGTGATGCACGGCGTGTTCGAGGAGTTCTCGGGCGGCAAGCCGGTGTCGCCGATCGACGGCGTCCACACCTTCACCAACGATTTCGGCGCGACGCTGGAGCACAAGGGCTTCGAGCGCCTGACCTACGCCCAGTCGATGGCCTGGTACGGCAGTGACAAGCCGGACCTGCGCAACCCGATCAAGATGGCCGACGTCTCCGAGCACTTCCGCGACGGCGGTTTCGGCCTGTTCGCCAAGATCCTGGGCGCGGACGCCAAGAACGCCATCTGGGCCATTCCGGCCCCGACCGGCGGTTCGCGGGCCTTCTGCGACCGCATGAACTCGTGGGCCCAAGGCGAAGGCCAGCCGGGCCTGGGCTACGTCTTCTGGTCGGAAGACCAGGGCGGCTGGGGCGGTCCGATCGCCAAGAACCTGGGCGAGCCGACCCAGGCGCTGATGGAGTCGCTGGGCCTGGGCAAGGGCGACGCCGCCTTCTTCGTGGCCGGCGACCCGGCCGTGTTCGCCAAGTTCGCCGGCCTGGCCCGCACCCGGGTCGGGACCGAGCTGAAGCTGGTGGCCGAGGAGCAGTTCAAGTTCTGCTGGATCGTCGACTTCCCGATGTTCGAATGGAACGAGGACGAGAAAAAGGTCGACTTCTCGCACAACCCGTTCTCGATGCCGCAGGGCGGCCTGGAGGCCCTGGAGACCCAGGACCCGCTGACCATCCGCGCCTACCAGTACGACATCGTCTGCAACGGCTACGAGCTGTGCTCGGGCGCGATCCGGAACCACAAGCCGGAGATCATGCTCAAGGCCTTCGAGACCGCCGGCTACGGCGCCGAGGTGGTCGAGGAGCAGTTCGGCGGCATGCTGAACGCCTTCCGCTTCGGGGCCCCGCCGCACGGCGGCCTGGCCCCCGGCATCGACCGGATCGTCATGCTGCTGGCCGAGCAGGTCGCCATCCGCGAGGTCATCGCCTTCCCGCTGAACCAGCAGGGCCAGGACCTGCTGATGAACGCCCCGGCCGAGGCCCAGGACCGCCAGTACAAGGAACTGCACATCCGCTCGGCCCCGCCGATCAAGGTGTAGCGACCAAAGAAAAAGGCCCCGGTTCACACCGGGGCCTTTTGAATTTCAGGGCCTGAGCCGGGCCTAGTACTTCGGCTCTTTCGGCGGCTTGGGCGGCTTCGGCGGCCTGGGCGCGGAGGCGGACACGCGGGCCGCGGCCTCGATCTCGGCGCGGTGCGCCTCCACCTCGGCCCGGGCGGCTTCGGCCTGGGCGCGCTGGAAGCTGGGGCTGACGCGAACCCGGACATTGACCCCGCAGTTGCGGACGACCAGGCCGCGCGGCAGCCGGGTGGCCTGGTCGCCGCAGGCCTCGTCCAGCTGGTCCTGGTCCAGCCCCCGGGCGTTGGACAGGTCGGCCCCGTTCAGGCTGGCGCCCGAGAGGTCCGCGCCCCGGAAGTCGGCGCCGTTGAAGATCGCGCCGCGCAGGGTGGTGCCGGTGAACTCGGCGTCGCGGAAGCTGGCCCGCTCGAAATTGCCGCCGCTCATGTTGCTGGCGTTCAGCTCGGCCGAGCTGAAGTTGGCGCCCTTGGCGCTGACGCCCTGCATGTTGGCGCCGATCAGCTCGCTGCTCGACAGGTTGGCGCGCTCCAGGTTCGCGCCCTGGAAGCTGGCGCCGTGCAGTTCGCTGCTGGACAGGTCGACCCGGCCCAGGTCGGCGCCGATGAAGTTGGCGCCGCTGCTCTCGATGCCCGACAGCTTGGCGTCGGTGAAGATGGCGTGGGAGAAGCCGGCGCCGCGCATCTCGGCGCCGCGCAGATCGGCCCGCGACAGGTCCGCGCCGGTGAAGTTGGAGCCGAAGAAGCTGGCGCCGCGCAGGTCCGCGCCGATCAGATTGGCCTTGGCGTAGTTGGCGCCGGTGAAACGCGCGCCGGTCAGCTTGCGGCCCGACAGCTCGCAGCTCACGCAGGCGCCGCCCAGCGAGATCATCTTGGCCACGTCCTTGTCCTCGACCCCGGCATAGGCCTGATGAGCCATGGCCGACAGGGCGAGCGACAGAGCGGCGACAGTGATCCGCAAGCGGGACATCAAAACCTCCAGACCGGTCAGATAAGCGACCGTATGGGTTACGATTTGGGACCGGCGGCTCTCAAGCGCCACTTAAATCGCGGTAATGACGGAAGTTTAACGGCAAGCGGGCACGGAAAACCCGCGTGGCAAGCGGGTGGACAGATCGCCGCAGGCCCGGTTCAGCTGGGCCTGGGACAGGCCGACGGCGCGGTCCATCTCGGCTCCGGACAGGTTCGCCCCGGTCAGGGTCGCGCCCCGGAAGTTGGCCCCTTCCAGGTAGGCGCCGACCAGGCTGGCGTTGGTCAGGTTGGCGCCCGCGAAGCTGGCCCCGCCGAACACGCCGCCGTAGAAATTGACGTCGCGCAGGTCGCCGCCGGCGAAGCTGGTACGGTTCATCTCGGCCAGGCTGAGATCGGCTTGGCGCAGGCGGGCCCCGGCCAGGTTCTTGCCCTTCAGCACCTTGCCCGACAGATCGGCCTGGAACAGGTTGCAGCCCGGGCAGTTGGCGCCGCCCCGGACCTTGGCGATCTGGCCGGCGTTCTGGGCCGACGCGGGCGCGGCGGCGATCAGCAGACCGGCGGCGACGAGGATCGAGAGCAGCGGTTTCATTGTGGCGCGGGTCTTTCGGCGGGAACGGCGATTAAGCATGACCTTGCAAGCTTAAGGCCAAGCAAATGCCTAGCCGGCGTCGCTTTCGCCCCGGGAGCCGTCGCCGGCCTGGGTTCCGCAGCTGTCGCACACCACCAGCCCGCCCTTGCGGCTCAGCGCCAGGTCGCCGCACGACGGGCAGACATCGCCGCTGGAGCCTGCGGGACGAGGCTCCTGATCGCGACGGCCGCCGAACGGCAGGAACACCAGATTGTCCGGCGCCGCGCCACGCGAGAAGCCCTTGGAGATGAACTTGCTGGCGGGCAGGGGCTCGGCCTCGATAGCGCCGTCCTCGACGCCTTCGCCCCGGCCCAGGCCGTCGGCGTTGAACTCTCCCGGATCGGCGTTGGCCAGGTCGTCGCGGCCCAGATACGAAACCCCGAGCTCGCGGAAGATATAGTCGAGGATGGAGGTCGCCGAGCGGATGGAGTCGTTGCCCGTCACCGGCCCGGCCGGCTCGAACTTCGTGAAGACATAGGCGTCGACGAACTCGTCCAGCGGCACGCCGTATTGCAGGCCGATCGAGATGGCGATGGCGAAATTGTTCATCAGGCTGCGGAAGGCGGCCCCTTCCTTGTGCATGTCGATGAAGATCTCGCCGACCTCGCCGTCCTCGTACTCGCCGGTGTGCAGATAGACCTTGTGGCCGCCGACCGCGGCCTTCTGGATATAGCCCTTGCGGCGGTCGGGCAGCTTGCGGCGAGCGCGGCCGCCACGTTCCACGATCCGCTCGACTACACGCTCGACGATCCGTTCCTTGACCTGGACGGCGGGAGTCTCGGCGACGGAGGCCTCGGCACGGACCGGCTTGGGCGCTTCGGCTTCGGCCTCGGGCAAGGGGAGGGTGAAGCCCGCGGGCGGCGCGGTGCGGTTCAGGCGCAGGGCCCGGACCCCGGCGCGAGCCGCAGCGGCCTGAAGACGGGCGGCGTCGGCGGGGCGGGCGTCGAACGGCACGTCCAGCACGGCCGGGACCGCCAGGCAGGTGAAGGTCTCGACGGCGGCGATCATCGCCAGGCGATCGGCCAGGACCGGCGCTTCGATGGCGGCGAACAGGGCGCGCAATTCGCCCTCCAGCGCTTCGCAGTCCGACAACCGGCGCGCGCCGAGGGCGTGGCGTTCGGCCGCCTCGATCTCGATCTCGGAGAAGCCGGCGAAGGCCAGGGTGTCGAACCTGGGATCGGCCAGGGCCTCGGCGGGAACGCCCAGCACGTCGCTGAGGAAGCCGGCCCCGATCACGGCCGGGGCGAAGGCGGCGCGCAGACCGTCGGCGTGGCGCAGGGCGTCCTCGGCCTGTTCGATCTCGTGGGCGGTGAAGCCGCGCGCCTGCAGGACCATGTGGTCGATGGCCGGAGCCTCGGCCAGCGAGCCGTGGCCCATGGCGTGACGGCGGGCGGCGTCGAAGTCGGCGCCGGCTTCGGTCAGGCAGACGTGGGCCGCGGCGCTGAAGGTGGGGACCAGCAGGCCGTCGGCGGTTTGCGCCGTCGAGACGGGCGCGGCGGCGGCGGCGTGGCCCAGGGCCTTGCCGCCCAGGCGCAGGGCGGTTTCGGGGTCGGCGAAGGCGGCGACCAGACGCGACGAGCGCAGGCCGTGCTTGCGGGCCAGGCCATGGGYGACGGCCAGGGCGGCGGCGGCTTCCGAGGCCAGGGGCGAGCGCAGGGCGGCGGCGCGCACGCGGCGCTCGGCCAGGCCGCGCAGCACGGTCTGGCGCTCCTGGGCGAAGGCGGGGTCGACGCCGAGCACCGCGGCGGTCTCGGCGCTGGCGCTGAGCGCGGCGCCGACCGTCAGGGCCCAGAGGGCCGAGGCCGCGTCGCGTCCGGCGTCGCCGGCGGCCGAGAGGCCCTGGACCAGCAGCCAGTCGCCGATCCCGGCCAGGCCGATTTCGGCCGGGCGGTCGCCGCGCTCGATCTCCAGGGCCGTGGCCCACAGCCCCACCACCTGGTTGAAGCCGGCGGAGTCGAAGGTCTCGTCGTGCTGGAAGGCGGTGACGTCGATGGCGGCGCGGACCGGCGCGCCCCGGGCCAGGGCCTCGGCGTCCTCGGGCGCCAGGGCCAGGATCAGGGCGCTGGTCTCCCAGCCGATCTGGGCGGCGGCGGAGGCGGCTTCGTCGACGGCGGCCACGCCCTGGCGCGAGGCCGAGGCCACGAGGGGGGCGGGGGTTTGGACGTCGGACTCGATCAGACCCGTGCGTGGCGCGCCGGCCAGGGCGATCGCGTCGAGGATCATGCGGTCGTCGGCGCCCAGGTCCCGGGCCCGGCGCGTGGCGCGGCCCAGGGCGCTGTTCTTGGACGGATCGGCGCAGGCCTTGGCGTCGCCATGGCAGCGCTCGACGGCGTCGCCGACCTGGGCCAGCGCCGCGTCGAGGCGGGCGGCGGCCTTGACGGCCAGTCGCGCCGAACGCCAACGGGCCAGATGCCCTTCGGCGACGCGCTTGAATTCGATCTCGCCGATGTCAGGCAGGCGCTGGGCTGCGGCGGGCGTTCCGACGGGCGAGGCGACGCCGGTCAGCATGGTGGCCAGCAAGGCGTCGCGGAAGGCGTCGGCGTCGGCGTCGTCGCCGAACAGACCGTCCGAAAGGCCGGTCCTGGCCAGGCGATCGGCGTAGCGGGCCGGACCGCCGCCCAGCGGCGCCTCGGCGTCGAACGCCTTGTCGTTCTGATCCTGGACGGCCCAGTCCAGCCAGGCCTCGACCCGCGCGTCGGTCCAGCCCTCGGGCGCCAGCACCTCGATGACGGCGTCGGCGCGCTCGATCTCGCGCAACGCGATGCGCGGGGCGGAGGCGGGGTGTCGGGACTGGATGCGCATGGGCGATTCCGCGGCCTGGGCGCCAGGGTGCGCCAAGAATTAGCCATCCTAGATCGCCGAACAGCGCCCTTCAATAGATGTGGGGCGCCGCAACCCCTCGATCCACAAGATGTTGATATGGCGACCTCGCGCCGGATGCTGGACGCTGGAAGGCCGCCGACCTATAGTCCGGCCGCTTCGCAACGCCTTTGCGTTGCCCGAAACCCTCCCGGATTCTGGACCCTTCCAGATCTGGGACCTTTGCGAGATTGGTGCTGACGCGGTGCTGAAAGCGATCTTCACGTGGTGGAACGGTGCGACCATCGGTCAGCGCTTCCACATTAGCCGTCGTGGCGTGTTCGTGGGCCAGGACGACTACGGCAACCGCTACTTCGAGGCCCGCGACAACAGCGACAGCTATGACGACCGCAAGCGTCGCTGGGTGATCTACGACGGCTACGCCGAGGCTTCCAAGGTCCCGCCCGAATGGAGCGGCTGGCTGCACTATACGTTCGACGAGCCGCCGACCACGGCGCCGCTGAAGCGTCGCAGCTGGGAAAAGGATCACCATCCCAACCTGACCGGCACCATCTACGCCTGGCGTCCGAAGGGCTCGCTGGCCCGTGGCGGCGAGCGCGCAGTCGCCACCAGCGACTACAAGCCCTGGTCGCCAGAATAGGATGACGATCCGGCGGCCCTCGACGAGCGTGGCGATGCTGGCCCTGGCGGGTTCGCTCGTCGGCGGCGGCGCCTGGGCGCTGCAGAACGCGCCACAGCAACCGCCTGCCGCCCAGACGCCGCCGACGGCCCCCGCGCCGACGGTCGCGCCGCAGCCGTCCCGCCAGGGACCTGGCGCGCGCCCTATTACGCCTGCGCCGGCAGCCCAACCCGCCGCCCAACAGCCCGCCCCAGCGACCGAGCCCACACCGGCCGTCAAGGGGCCTGCTCCGCCAGCGCCGGCCGCCAAGCCCGTGGTGACCGTGCCCGAGAAGCCCGCGGAACCGATCAAGCGCGCGCGCTCGTCGATCGCCATCATCCAGGCCCTGGACAAGGTGACGACCGAGACGATGCGGTTCGAAGCGCCGGTCGGCCAGCCGATCCGCTACAAGACCCTGGTGTTCACGGTCCGCGCCTGCGAGACGACCGCGCCCGACGAGGACGCCCCGGACTCCGTGGCCTATGTCACCGTCGACACCCAGCCCAAGGCCCTGCCGGGCCGCGTGGCGCCGCCCGGACGTCAGATCTACAAGGGCTGGATGTACGCCAATTCACCGGGTCTGAACCCGCTGGAGCATCCGGTCTATGACGCCTGGCTGATCGCCTGCAAGACCTCGGCTCCGGTGGCCCCGGCCGCCAGCCGATAGAAGTCGGCCTGGGCCGTCCAGGCCCGGCCAAGCCGGCGGCGATAGTCGGCGCGCGAGATCTCCACCGTTCCGAACTGTTCGAGATGCTCGGTGATGAACTGGGTGTCCAGCAGCCGGTAGTCGCCGGCGACCAGACGACCGACCAGATGGACCAGCGCCACCTTGCTGGCGTCGCGGCGGGTCGAGAACATGCTCTCGCCGAAGAAGCACGCCCCGAACGCCACGCCGTAGAGGCCGCCGACCAGCTCCTCGCCGTCCCAGCATTCGACGCTGTGGGCCAGGCCGCGCGCGAACAGCTGGCTGTAGAGCCGTTGGATCGGATTGTTGATCCAGGTTTCGAGCCTGCCCGGCCGCGCGGTCGCGCAGGCCTCGACGACGGCGTCGAAGGCGGAGTCGATGCGGATTTCGAACGGTTCGGCCCGGACGGTGCGGGCCAGGCGGCGCGGGACGTGCACGCCGTCCAGCGGCAGCACGCCCCGGCGTTCCGGGTCGATCAGGAAGATGCTCTCGTCCTGGCGGGCGTCCGCCATCGGGAAGACGCCGCGCTCGTAGCAGGCGATGAGATCATCGACCGTGAAGGCGTCGTCATCCATGGCTGGCCGTGAACCCCAGGTGGGCCTGATCCCGAAGCGTCGTCATCCCTTCGAACAAGTCGGGGGATGACGACGATTTTAAGGTCAGCCCTGCGCCTTGATCCAGCGCTCCAGCCAGTGGATGTCGTAGTCCCCGGCCAGGATGTCGGGCTGCACCAGCAGGTCCTGGAACAGCGGGATCGTGGTTTCGATGCCGCCGACGACCATTTCACCCAGGCAACGGCGCAGGCGCGCGATGCACTCCTCGCGATCGCGGCCATGGACGATCAGCTTGCCGATCAGGCTGTCGTAATAGGGCGGGATCGCGTAGCCGGTGTAGATCGCCGAATCCAGCCGCACGCCCAGGCCGCCGGGGGCGTGGAAGTCGGTGATGGTGCCGGGCGACGGCGTGAAGGTCCGGGCGTTCTCGGCGTTGATCCGGCACTCGATGGCGTGGCCTTCGAACACCACCTCGTCCTGGGTGAACGACAGCGGCAGGCCGGCGGCGATGCGGATCTGTTCGCGCACCAGGTCGATGCCGGTGATGGCTTCGGTGACCGGGTGCTCGACCTGCAGGCGGGTGTTCATCTCGATGAAGAAGAACTCGCCGTTCTCCCACAGGAACTCGATGGTGCCGACGCCGAGGTAGCCGATGGCCTTGACGGCGTCGACGACGATCTTGCCGATCTTGGCGCGGTCCGCGGCGCCCAGGGCGGGCGAGGGGGCTTCTTCCAGCACCTTCTGGTGACGACGCTGCAGCGAGCAGTCGCGCTCGCCCAGGTGCACCACGTTGCCATGGCTGTCGGCGATGACCTGCAGCTCGATGTGACGCGGCTTCTGGAGGTAGCGCTCCATGTAGACCGTGTCGTCGCCGAAGGCGGCGCGGGCTTCCGAGCGGGCCGTGGAGACGGCTTCCGCCAGGTCTTCGCGGGTCTGGGCCACTTTCATGCCGCGACCGCCGCCGCCGGAAGCGGCCTTGATCAGCACGGGGAAGCCGATCTTCTCGGCGGCTTCGAAGGCCTCTTCCTCGGTCGACACGCCGCCGTCCGAGCCGGGAACCACGGGGATGCCCGCGTCCTTGACGGCCTGCTTGGCGGTGATCTTGTCGCCCATCATCCGGATGTGTTCCGGCTTGGGCCCGATGAAGGTGTAGCCGTGCGCGCCGACGATCTCGGCGAACCGGGCGTTCTCGGACAGGAAGCCGTAACCCGGGTGGATCGCCTGGGCGCCGGTGATCTCGGCGGCCGCGATGATCGACGGGATGTTCAGGTAGCTCTTGGCGGCCGAGGCCGGGCCGATGCAGACGCTTTCGTCGGCCAGCCGCACCCACATGGAATTGGCGTCGGCCTCGGAGTGGACCGCCACGGTGGCGATGCCCATTTCCTTGCAGGCGCGGTGAACCCGAAGCGCGATCTCGCCTCGGTTCGCGATGAGGATCTTGTCAAACATGCCGATTACTCGACGATGACGAGCGGCTCGCCGAACTCGACGGGCTGGGCGTCTGCCACCAGGATTTCGACAACCTTACCGGCCTTCGGGGCCGAGATCGGGTTCATGGTCTTCATGGCTTCGACGATCAGCAGGGTCTGGCCGGCGCTCACGGTGTCGCCCACCTTGATGAAGGCGTCGGCGCCGGGCTGGGGCGACAGATAGACGGTGCCGACCATCGGCGATTTCACGGCTTCGCCGGCGTGGGCGGCCGGCGCGGGCGCGGCGGCTTCAGCGGCGGGCGCGGCGGCGAGGGGAGCCGGGGCGGGCGCATAGGCCTGGGCGGCCGGGGCCTGGACGTACTGGGTGGCCTGGGCGGCGACGGTCAGTTCGCGGGCGACCCGGATCTTCAGGCCGGCGTGCTCGACCTCGATCTCCGACAGGCCGGTGTCCTTCAGGATGTCGGCCAGCTTGCGGACCAGGCGGGCGTCGATCGACGGAGTCTCGACCGGATCGGCGGGGGCCTTGGGATTGGACATGGAAGCTTACCTTGCTGTCTTCTGAAGCCGGGGTCGCCGGCTAGTTCGCGCCGATCAGGCCGGCAGCGGCCTCGATCGCCAGTTCATAGCTCGCCGCGCCGAAGCCGGAGACAATCCCGGTCGCGGCGAGCGAAACGAAGGTGTGGCGGCGGAAATCTTCACGCGCCGCCGGGTTGGACAGGTGACACTCGATGACCGGGATGTTCAAGGTCTTCAGGGCGTCGAGGAGAGCGATCGACGTATGGCCGTAGCCCGCCGGGTTAATCACCAACGCGCAGGCTTCCGTCCGGGCCTCCTGGACCCAGTCGATCAGCACGCCTTCGTGATTGCTCTGCCGGAAGACGACGGAAAGGCCCCGAGCGGCCGCGCGCGCCTCGCAGCGCGTACGGACATCGTCGAGCGTGTCCTTGCCGTAGATCTCGGGCTCGCGCGTTCCCAACAGGTTGAGGTTGGGTCCGCTCAGCACATGGATCGGTTTTACCATTCGGCTCCGCCGTCGATTCCGGGAGGTCTTGTATAGCCGGTTCCCCCGCGTCACAAGCAGGGCTCGCTTCGGAGGTGACATGAAGCTTCTCTTGAACGGCGAGGAACGGCATATCGCCGACGTCGTCAGCATCGCGGATCTGGTGTCCGCCCTGGGCCTGGACGCCCGCAAGGTGGCGGTGGAGCGCAATCTCGAGATCGCGCCGCGCTCGACCTATGCCGACGTGCGCCTGGCCGACGGCGACCGAATCGAGATCGTGACGTTCATCGGCGGCGGCTAGGTCTGCGGGTTTGAAACCCGGGGCGCGGAGGCGTAAACCGGCCCCATGAACGCGCATGTCTCCCCCGAATCCGCCGTCCCCGTTTCCGAAGATACGTGGACCGTCGCCGGCCGCACTTTCCGTTCGCGACTGATCGTCGGCACCGGCAAGTACAAGGACTACGCCACCAACGCCGCGGCGGCGAAGGCGGCGGGGGCCGAGATCGTCACGGTGGCCGTGCGTCGCGTGAACCTGACCGATCCGACCCAGCCGCTGCTGGTCGACTACGTCAAACCCACCGAATTCACGTTTTTGCCCAATACGGCGGGCTGCTTCACCGGCGAGGACGCCGTGCGCACCCTGCGCCTGGCCCGGGAGGCGGGCGGCTGGGATCTGGTGAAGCTGGAAGTGCTGTCCGACCCCAAGACGCTCTATCCGGACATGGAAGAGACGTTGCGCTCGCTGAAGCTGCTGGTCGCCGAGGGCTTCCAGGTGATGGTCTATTGCTCGGACGATCCGGTCTATTGCCGCAAGCTGGAAGAGGCCGGCGCGGTGGCGATCATGCCGCTGGGCGCGCCGATCGGCTCGGGCCTGGGCATCCAGAACCGCGTGAACCTGCGGATCATCGTCGAGAACGCCAAGGTGCCGGTCCTGGTCGACGCCGGCGTCGGCACGGCTTCGGACGCCGCGATCGGCATGGAGCTGGGCTGCGACGCGATCCTGATGAACACGGCCATCGCCGAGGCCAAGGACCCCATCCGCATGGCTCGGGCCATGAAGCACGCGGTGATCGCCGGTCGCGAGGCCTATCTGGCCGGGCGGATGCAGAAACGGCTCTACGCCGATCCCAGCTCGCCGCTGGCGGGCCTGATCTAGGTCAGGCCTTCACGTCGAGCAGCGATCCCTTCTTCATGGCGGGATCGTTCTGGACCTGCTCCTTGATCTGCTTCTTGAGCTCGTCCTCGATCTTCTGGCGCTCCTCGGGGCTCATCGCCTTCATCTGCTCTTCGGTGACGCCCATCTTCGCCAGCATGGCCGCGCGCATCTTCTGCGCCGGCGTCAGCTTGGCGTAGTCCATGAACTCGTCCTTGGCCGACTTCGCGGGCCCGGCGGCCAGCGGATCGGACGACGAAGTCGCCGGCTTGGCGGCCGTGGCGGCGTTGATCTTCGACAGGGTCGCGGCGGCGAGAGACGCCAGGATGCTGGGACCGGAAACGAGCATGGAAATCTCCGCCGTAAGAGGGCGGGTCATGCCAAGCAAGAGCCGTGCGCGCTTTGCGTCTCAGGGATTTCAATAGGTTGCCGAAAGCTTGCCGAGCCCCACGGCAGAGTTGGCCGAGCAGTTCCTTCCGGGCCGGCCAGATCTGCCCCGCCGCTCGGGGGCGCTAGACCTTCTTGGCCTTGCCCGCCCGGGCCTGTTCGATCGCCAGTTTGAGGGCGTGCATGTCGGCGCCGGGGATCATCTGGTCGCCGACGAAGAAGGCCGGCGTGCCTTCGATGGCCAGGGCCTCGGCCAGGGCGTGGGTGTCGGCCAGGTGCTGGGTGGTGGCCGCGGACGTGGCCGAGGCGCGGGCCTTGGCCATGTCGATGCCCAGGTCCTGGGCGATGCGCAGGACGCTGGCCTCGTCGAGGCTCTTCTCGGCCATCAGGCGTTTGTGCAGCTCGATCGTCTTGCCCTGGTCCTTGGCGCCCAGGACCATGCGCGCGGCGACTTCGGAGTCGTGGCCGAAGATCACGAAATCCTTGAACACGAAGCGCACGTCGGGGTTCTTCTGGATCAGCTCGACGATCTGCGGCGCGGCCAGCTTGCAGTAGCCGCAGCGGTAGTCGAAGAACTCGACGACGGTGACCGAACCGTTCGGATTGGCCACGAAATCGCGCGGATCACGTTCCAGCGCCTGGCGATACTTGTTCATCGCGCTCTTGGCGTTCTTGGTCTTCTCGGCGGTCTGCTTTTCCTGGAGCTTGGTGCTCATCTCGACCAGCACCTCGGGGTGCTCGATCAGATAGGCGTGCACCTTCTCGCCGAACGCCTTGTCGGCGTTGGCCTGGCCGCAGCCGATCAGCGAGAGAGCGGCGATGGACGCGGCGGCGAACGCCATCGGACGGAGCGACAGGGGCATGGAGATCTCTGGAAAGGGGCGGCCTAGCGGCGCAGGCCCGAGGTGACGGCGCCTTCCTTGGCCAAGTCCTTGAGGTCCTGGTTGGAAGGATTGGAAGTCAGGACGATGTCGGTGGCGCGACGCCATTCGACGCTGTCCTTCTTGAGCAGTTCACGGGCCCGCATCGCGAAGACCCGGGCCTCCTGGGTTGCGCCCATGTTGAAATACTGCTCGGCGGTAGCCAGGCGCGCCCGGCCGTCCTCGCCGCGCTTGTCGTAGGCCTGGGCCAGCAGGCGCCAGGCGACGGAATTGTCGCTTTCGTCGAGCAGCGAGCGCTTCAGTTCGCTGATGCCCTCCTCGACCTTCTTGGGGTCGTCGAGGCCAATCAGGGTCTGGCCCAAATTGACGCGCAGCAGCGCGGCGTCCGGCTTCAGCGCCACCGAGCGGCGTTGGGGCTCCTCGGCTTCCTTGACGCGGTTGAACTCGAACAGAATCTGGCCCTTGAGCTCCCAGAGGTAGGGATTGTTCGGGTTCTCGGTGATCAGGCCGTCCAGGATCTTCAGGGCCCGGTCGGGCTCCTTCATCTGGTAATAGGCGATGGCCCGGGCGTAACGGGCCGGGAAGGCCCGGTCGTTTTCCTTGTACTTCGTGATCGCGATGCCGGGATTGAGGAACCCCTCCAGCTTGGCCTTCATGATCTCGTGTTCGGCCAGGGAGGCGGGATCGTCGACGGCGTTGTAGTGCGGCAGCTTCTCGACGCGGCTGCGCAGGGCGTCGATCCGGTCGCCCGAGAGGGGGTGGCTGCGGAAATAGGCGTAGCGCCGCGACTGGTCGAAGACCTCCTGGTAGCGGAAGTTGTCGAAGAACTCGACGAGGCCGCGGCCCGACTGGCCGGTGGCTTCGAGGAAGCCGGCGCCGGCCTGGTCGGCGCGTGATTCCTGGTCGCGGCTGTAGCCCAGGGCGCCCAGTTGGCCGAAGTAGCTGGCGTTGCCGAGCAGGACCGCGCCGGCGTCCGGAGCGCCGGCCAGGGCGGCCAGGACGCCCAGGCCCATGGTCAGGATCATCGGCTTGAGGCCGGCCCGCATCATCTCGCCCGAACGCAGCGGGTGCGCGCCGGCCAAGTGCCCGGTTTCGTGGGCGATGACGCCCTTCAACTGGTTGGGCGTCTCGGTCTGCAGAATCAGGCCGGTGTTGAGGCCCATCATCAGGCCCTGGGTGGCGAAGGCGTTCAGTTCCTTGTCGCCCACCAGCAGGATGCGGACCGTCTTCGGATCCAGTCCCGCCGCCGCGTAGATCGGGTCGGCGTCGCGGTGGAGGATTTCCTCGATCTCGGTGTCGCGGATCAGCGAAGGGCCGTCCTGCGCGTGGGCCGGCGCGACCGGAGCGAGGATGGCCGTCAGCAAGGCCAGCGCCGACAGCGCCGATCCCGTTTTCCTGGACAATCTTTCGGAAGCCGCCCTTATCCGGGAGGTCATCGAACTCTCCTGATCGCGCCCCCGCGCTCAAGCCGGCAGTCTAACGCGGTTCTCGACGACCTGGGAACATCCGTCGAACGAGCATCCGCGGATATAGGTGCAAAGCCCGGCGGGACCAGGGTCCCGCCGGGGCTGCATTCAGGGATTTTAGCCGCGACGCCACCAGCCGCGCTTGGGCTTCTCGGGCGGCGTCACGATTTCGGCCGGATCGGGTTCGGACACGACCGGAGCCGGCTCCGCCGCGGCGACCGCGACGGGTTCCGGTTCGGCGATCGGTTCCGGGGCGGCCTTGACCGCCACCGGAGCCTCGACCTCGACATCGGCCGCGACCAGCGGCGTTTCCTCGACCGCTTCGACGGCGGGCGTTTCGACAGTCGCTTCGGCCGAAACCTCGGCGTCGCCGGTCTTGCGGCCGCGGCTGCGGGGACGACGCGCCTTCTTGGGGGCTTCGTCCTGCGGCGGCAGTTCGACCCAGACGTCGGCCGGCGGGCCTTCGATCACGGGCGGCGGCAGCGGGGCGGCTTCCAGCTCGGCGACGTCGACGCGTTGGGCGGGGGTGCGTTCGGCGCCGAAGGTCTCGGAGGACGCCTCGGTCCGCTCGCCGCGTTCGCCACGACCGCGTCCACGACGACCGCCGCGTTCACCGCGCTCGGCCCGCTCGGGACGCTCGGCGCGTTCCGCCACCGGGGCTTCCACGCGTTCCGGGCGCTCAGGGCGTTCCGGACGTTCGGCGCGCTCGGGGCGAGCGCCGCGACCGTCCAGTTCCGCCGGGTCGTGCCAGACGAAGGCGTTCTCGCCGAACGGCACCCGCGGACGGGTCCAGGCGAAGGCGTCGGCCGGACGATCGCCGTCCTCGCGACCGCCGCGACGACCGCCGCGACGTCCACGACGGCGACGACGGCGGCGCGATTCCTCGTCCTCACCCTCGATGTCGCCCTCGGCGCGGTCAGCGCCTTCGGCGTCTTCCTCGTCTTCGTCGCCGGCGGCCTCGGCCGGGGCTTCGTCACGCTCGTCGCGACGACCGCCGCGACGGCGGCGCTTGCGGCCGCGACGGCCAGCTTCATCCTCGGCCGGTTCGGCGCGAGCCGGACGGGCGGCGCGGGGCGCGGCGTCGTCTTCGCTCTCGTCTTCGTCCTCGGAGACGATCTCTTCGTCTTCGTCTTCTTCCTCGTCGTCGAACGCCTCGTCGTCATAGACGGGGTCCGGCTCGATCGGCGCGAAGATCTGCGGGGCAGGGCGCTCGCCCAGCTCGGTGCGATCGATGTCGTGTTCAGCCTGGTGCAGGCTGTCGTCGACCAGGACCGTGACGAACAGGGCGTGGGTCTGCTGCAGGCGCAGCAGATAGGCGCGCTTTTCGTTGAGGATGTAGATGCCGACCGGGCGGCTGACCTTCAGGGTGACGGCGCCGCCGCCCTTCAGGGCCTCGACCTCGACCGCGCGCAGGGCGGCCAGGGCGCTGGATTCGACCGAGCGGACGCGGCCGGTGCCGTCGCAGTGTTCGCAGACGTGGGTGGTGCCTTCCAGCACGCCGGTGCGGCGACGCTGGCGGCTGATCTCCATCAGGCCGAACCCGCTGATCTTGCCCATCTGGATGCGGGCGCGATCGTCCTTGAGGGAGTCCTTGAGGACCTTCTCGACGGCGCGGTTGTTCTTGCCTTCATCCATGTCGATGAAGTCGATGACGATCAGGCCGGCCAGATCGCGCAGACGCAACTGGCGGGCGGCTTCTTCCGCCGCTTCCATGTTGGTCTTCAGCGCGGTGGCTTCGATGTTGCGCTCGCGCGTGGCCTTGCCCGAGTTGACGTCGATGGCGACCAGGGCCTCGGTCTGGTTGATCACCAAATAGCCGCCGGAGCGCAGCGGCACGACCGGCGAATAGATCTGGGCCAGGTGGTCTTCGATCTTGTGCTTGACGAACAGCGGCGCCGGCTCGCGATACGGGAAGACCTTCTTGGCCTGGCTCGGCATCAGCATGCGCATGAAGTCGCGCGCTTCCTTGTAGCCGGCCTCGCCCTCGACCCAGATGCCCTCCAGGTCCTTGTCGTACATGTCGCGGATGGCGCGTTTGACGAGGTCTTCTTCCTCGTAGATCAGCGCCGGAGCGATCGAGTGCAGCGTGTTGTCGCGGATGTTCTCCCACAGACGCAGCAGGTACTCGTAGTCGCGCTTGATCTCGGCCTTGGTGCGCTTGGCGCCGGCCGTGCGGACGATCAGGCCCATGCCCTGCGGCACGTCCAGGCCCTGCACGACGCTCTTGAGGCGCTTGCGGTCGGTGACCGTGGTGATCTTACGGCTGATGCCGCCGCCACGGGCGGTGTTGGGCATCAGGACGCCGTACCGGCCGGCTAGCGACAGGTAGGTGGTCAGGGCCGCGCCCTTGTTGCCGCGCTCTTCCTTGACGACCTGGACCAGCATGATCTGCCGGCGGCGGATCACCTCCTGGATCTTGTACTTGCGCATCAGGCGGCGCTTGCGGCGCGCCAGTTCTTCCTCGACGGCGTCTTCCTCGTCGTCGACCGCGTCGCCGTCATTGTCCTCGCGGGCGTGCTGGTGATCGTCCTCGTCGTCGTGCGAATCGTCGCGCATCAGCGCTTCGCGGTCGGCGACCGGGATCTGGTAGTAATCCGGGTGGATTTCGTTGAAGGCGAGGAAGCCGTGGCGATTGCCGCCGTACTCGATGAACGCAGCCTGGAGGCTGGGCTCAACGCGGGTCACCTTGGCGAGATAGATATTTCCTCGGAGTTGCTTTCGGGTCTGGCTCTCGAAATCGAACTCTTCAACCCGCGTACCATCCACGACCACCACACGCGTCTCTTCGGCGTGGGCGGCGTCGATCAACATCTTCTTCGACATAAAGGGTATCTCCACGGCGCGCGGCGGACGCTAGGTCCGGGCGCCGATATGATTGAAAGGCGCGCACGTCACCGCCCGTCGCCCCGCCGAAGCGGTTGCGGAAGGTCGGTCGCCAAAGGCGGTCGGGTGCGGCGCAGCCCATAAGGTTTCTGTGTTCCTTAAACGCGCCGGGGGGCGCGGATCGGATGGAGCGTCGACGCCGGAGCGGCTTAAGGGTCCGACGCGGGCCCTGCGGGACGATCCAGGCGAAGGCTTCGCGCCTCACGCTGGTAATCGAGCCCAAACTCGTTTCAGTCCGGCGGTTCCGGCCGCGACCGCGATTTGCATCCTTAAGAATGCAAGCACGTCCGCGAGATAGGAACCGCTCACGCTTTCCGCCATGACGATCACGGCGCTCAGCGCGCGGACCATAGTCTAGCAACATCGCGCGGTAAAAGAAAAGCGCTCGACGATCCGCACCTGCGCGGCCATGTCGCGTTTGAGGTTAACGCTTTCTCTACCGAAACATGCGGATATCGGTTTTTGGGTTTAGGTTGAGCGCCTGGGGGCGACGGACGACATGAGCAGGGTTCTGATCTCGGCTGCGAGGACAGGATGGGCGCGGGCGGCGATGATCGTCGGCGGCCTGGCCCTGGCCGGCGTCGCCGTGGCCATGGCCCAGGGCCCGGCGCCAGCCGCTGGCGTCCAGAAGGTCCGCTTCGGCGGCGACCGCAACGAAACCCGCATCGTCATCGACCTGGATCGCGCGGCCACCGGCAAGCTGTTGGCCGACGGCGCGACGGATCGCCGTGTGGTGATCGGCCTGCCCAATGTCACGACGGCCGGCGATCTGCAGGGCTCGGGCCAGGGGCTGGTCGAGCGCTGGGCGATCGACGAAGCCGCCGGCGGCGCGCGACTGCGCCTCGACCTGAAGGCCAACGCCGAGGTCCGCCGCCGCTTCCTGCTGCCGCCTGGCGACGGCGCGTCGGCCTATCGCTACGTCATCGACCTGAAGTCCACGGACGCGCCGGGCGCGCTCCAGGCGCCGGTCCTGAAGCCGACCCTGGTCTCGACGCCGGTGAAGGCCTCGGCCCTGCGCCTGAAGAAGGTCATCGTCATCGACGCCGGTCACGGCGGCAAGGATCCAGGATCGTCCGGCGCCAACACCGCCGAGAAGGACGTCACCCTGGCCGCGGCCAAGGCGCTGAAGACCAAGCTGGAGAAGTCCGGCCGCTACACCGTGGTCATGACCCGCCAGTCGGACACCTTCGTGCCGCTGGAATCCCGGGTGCAGATCGCTCGCCGGGCCGACGCCGACCTGTTCATCTCGCTGCACGCCGATTCGGGTCCCGACGCGACGACCCGCGGCGCCAGCGTCTACACCTTGTCGGAAAAGGGCACCGAGCGCGTGGCGCGGGTGCTCGAAAAGGACGACTGGCTGATGAAGGCCAATCTGCCGGGCCGCGATCGCGCGGTCAGCCAGATCCTGCTGGATCTTTCGCAACGCGCCACCAAGAACCGCTCGGCCGCCTTCGCCGAAACCCTGTTGCAGTCGGTGGGCGAGGAGACGACCCTGCTGCGCCGCAGCCATCGCGACGCCGGATTCATCGTGCTGCTGGCCCCCGACGTGCCGGCCGTGCTGCTGGAAATGGGCTTCATCACCAATGTCGACGACGAGCAGCTTCTGAAGACCTCGTCCGGCCGCGACCGGCTGATGGACGCCGTCGCCGGCTCGATCGAATCCTATTTCCAGACCCAGACCCGCCTAGCCGCCCGCTAGGCGAAGGGCTTCTGCTCGCTGGACCGGCGAGAGCCGTTGGCGCCTTGCCCGATGCGCGCTAGAGCCATCTGGGGGAAGACGCGTCGGACGTGGCCAATCCCTGCGACCGCAAAACAGCTTACGTTTTTGCCGATCGCGCTCTAGAGGATTCGAACGGAGCGGGCGAAAGTGCGTCGCCCGACGGAGGCTGCGTGGATCTGAAGCCCAGAGAACGATGGATCGCCATCGCCGGCGTCGCGGTGCTGTCCGCGATCGCCGTGGCCGGCTTCACCATCGCCATCTACGCCGCCTGGCTGTTCCACGACATGCCCGACGCGGGCGAACTGCAGGACTACAGGCCGCCGACCGCCACGCGCGTCTACGCCTGGGACGGCACCCTGATCGGCGAATACAGCAAAGAGCGCCGGATCTTCGTGCCCTACGACCAGATCCCGCCCCAACTGGCCCAGGCCTTCCTGGCGGCCGAGGACCACAACTTCTTCAAGCACGGCGGCGTCGACGTCGGCGGCTTCTCGCGCGCCATGCTCAACAACGTCGGCAACGCCGCTCGGGGCCGACGGCTGGAAGGCGGCTCGACGATCACCCAGCAGGTGGCCAAGAACGTCCTGCTGACCAGCGACGCCACGATCGGCCGCAAGTTCAAAGAGGCGATCCTGGCGCACCGCCTGGAGCAATCGCTGTCCAAGCAGCAGATCCTCGAGCTCTATCTCAACGAAATCTGGCTGGGCTACCGCTCCTACGGGGTGGGCGCGGCGGCCTACAACTATTTCGGCAAGTCGCTGCCGGAGCTGACCCTGGCCGAGAGCGCCTATCTGGCCGCCCTGCCGAAGGGACCGGACAACTATCACCCGATCCGGAACAAGGCGAAGGCCAAGGCCCGCCGCGACTGGATCCTGGGCCAGATGGCCGAGCAGGGCTGGATCAGCCAGGACGACGCCCGCAAGGCGATGGCCGAGGACCTGATCGTCCAGGCCGCGCCCAGCCGGGCCAAGTACCGCGACGCCGACTACTTCGTCGAGGAAGTGCGCCAACGCGGCGTGGCCACCCTCGGCCCGCGCCTCAACGAGGGCGGCTACTACATGCGCACCACTTTGGACCCCAAGCTGCAGACCGCGGCCCGCGTGGCGCTGATGGAAGGCCTGGAGAAGTACGACCGCCGCCACGGCTGGCGCGGCGCCTGGGGCCATGTCGAGACCCTCGACGCGGACTGGGAGAAGCAAGCGCTGAAGAGGGCTCCGCCGTCGGAGCGCCGCGGCTGGCGTGCGGCCATCGTCACCTCGGCCTCGGGCGGCGTCCGCCTGGCCAAGGGCGAAGGCGAGGGGGCCATCGCCGGCGAGGACATGGCCTGGGCCAACGCCACCAAGGGCCTGAAGGTCGGCGACCTGGTGTTCGTCGAGAAGTCCGACAGCTCGGCGAACTATCGCCTGCGCCAGACCCCGATCGTCAACGGCGCCCTGGTGGCGATGGAGCCCTATACCGGCCGCGTCGTGGCCTTGGTCGGCGGCTACAGCTACTCGCTGTCGAACTTCAACCGCGCGACCCAGGCGATGCGTCAGCCCGGTTCGGCCTTCAAGCCCTTCGTCTACGCCACGGCCCTGGAGAACGGCTACACGCCGGCCAGCGTGGTGGTCGACAGCGCCATCACCCTGAAGGGGGCCAACGGCGAGGACTGGAGCCCGGAGAATTACCACAAGAAGTTCTATGGGGCCCTGCCGCTCCGCAAGGGCCTGGAGCAGTCGATCAACGCCATGACCGTGCGCCTGGCCCAGAGCGTCGGCATGAAGAAGATCGTCGAGACCGCCAAGAAGACCGGCATCACCCATGAAATGGCCCCGGTGCTGGCCATGGCCCTGGGCGCGGGCGAGACCACGCCGTTCAAGCTGACCACGGCCTATACGCCGTTCGTCAACGGCGGCCGCCGGGTCGAACCGCACCTGATCGAACTGGTGCAGGACCGGGAGGGCAAGGTGATCTTCCGCGCCGACAAGCGCGACTGCGTCCGCTGCAACGCCGGCTTCAACGGCGACGAGAGCCCGCGCATCCCGGCGCTGGGCGAACAGGTCATGGACCCTATCACGGCCTATCAGATCACCTCGATGCTGCAGGGCGTGGTCCAGCGCGGCACCGCCGCCCAGGCCAGCTCGCTGGGCTATCCGCTGGCCGGCAAGACCGGCACGACCAACGAATATCGCAGCGCCTGGTTCATGGGCTATTCGCCCAACCTGGTGGTCGGCGTCTTCATCGGCTTCGACGACAACCGCTCGCTCGGCGAGGGCGAGACCGGCGCGACCGGACCCGTGCCGATCTTCATGGACTTCATGCGCGAGGCCCTGAAGAACCAGCCGAAGACCGAGTTCAAGGTGCCGAAGAACGCCAAGTTCGCCATGGTCCGCGGCATTCGCGAGGCCTTCCGTCCGGGCACCGAGCCCAAGGTCGTCGTGCCGACCGAAAGCACCGGACCCCAGCCCTACGGCGACGCCTGGCCCGGCGGCCAGATCGGCCCGGCCCCCACTCAAGGCCCCGCCAAGCCGCCCACCCAGGCGCCCGACATCAGCGGGCTCTACTAATCGGATTCTACTAATCGCTGGGCAATCGCCCCCGGGTCATTGCGCCGACTCCGGGGGCGGGCTACATCCCGCGCCCTTCAACACTGTCACGGAGTTACGTGATGAGACCGGATGTCGAGGCCTCCGCGGCTGACATCGAGCAGTCCGTGGGACTGCTCAGGAGGCGTCTTTGACTGGGATGTCGCCCTACGCAAGCTCGATGAGCTGAACGCCCGGGTCGAAGACCCGACCCTGTGGGACCGCCCGTCGGAAGCCCAGGCCGTCTCCCGCGAACGCGCAGCCCTGGCCGCGCGCGTCGAGGCCGTGCAGGTGCTGGAAACCGGCCTGAAGGACGCGCTCGAATACGCCGAGCTGGCCGACATGGAGGGCGACGAAGCCCTGCTGGAGGACGCCCGCGCCCAGCTCAAGGACCTGAAGGAACGCGCCGGTCGCGCCGAACTCGAGGCCCTGCTGTCCGGCGAGGCCGACGGCAACGACTGCTATGTCGAAATCAACTCCGGAGCCGGCGGCACCGAGTCGTGCGACTGGGCCGGCATGCTGCTGCGCATGTACAGCCGCTGGGCAAACGCCCACAAGATGAGCGTCGAGCTGGTCGAAGAGACCTCGGGCGACCAGGTCGGCATCAAGTCGGCGACCCTGCTGGTCAAGGGCGCGAACGCCTATGGCTGGCTGAAGACCGAGGCCGGCGTGCACCGCCTGGTGCGCATCAGCCCCTACGACGCCGCCGCCAAGCGCCACACCTCGTTCGCCTCGGCCTGGGTCTATCCGGTGGTCGACGACACCATCGAGATCGATATCAATCCGTCCGACGTGCGGACCGACACCTACCGGGCCTCCGGGGCCGGCGGTCAGCACATCAACAAGACCGACTCGGCCGTGCGCCTGACGCACATCCCGACCGGCATCGCGGTGGCCTGCCAGGCCGGCCGCTCGCAGCACCAGAACCGCGAGGAAGCCTGGAAGATGCTGCGCGCCCGGCTCTACGAGGCCGAGCTGCAACGCCGCGAGGCCGCGCAACAGGCGCTGGAAGACCAGAAGACCGACATCGGCTGGGGTCACCAGATCCGCAGCTACGTCCTGCAGCCCTACCAGATGGTCAAGGACCTGCGGACCAACGTCGAGACGTCGGACACCCAGGGCGTGCTGGACGGCGACCTGGACGCCTTCATGGGCGCCTCGCTGGCCCAGCGGGTCGGGGCGACCCGCGACGCCTAGGAGCCTCTAGTCCCGCTGACGCCGCCAAGGTGTCAGCGGGACATAGGTCGCCGCCTCGGTCGGCCCCTGGCGGTTGATCGCGATCAGTTTCCGCCTTTCCAGCAGTTCGACCGCGCCTTGCACGGCCCGGCGCGACAGGCCGGTGCGCTCGGCCAGCTCCGCATGACTGAGGCTGGCGCGGCCGTCGGCGTGGGCCGCGACGATCGCCAGATAGGTCAGAAACGCCGACGGTCTGTGGTCATGCCCGACCAGGTCGGCCATCAGGGTGTCGAGCACGTAGCGGTCGAGGGCGTAGGTTTGCGCAGTCATTGCTATAGCATTGCCTGCACCCCTTTCCCGACGCAACGGGGCGCGGCTAATCCAGCCCAAGACCTCAGGGCGCGAAAGGGCAGGGCATGAGCGTGATCAAACAACTGAAATTCGTCAGCATCCCGGTCGGCGACCAGGACCGAGCCCTGGCCTTCTGGACCGAGAAGATGGGCCTGCGGGTGGCCACCGATCAGCCGATGGGGCCGGGCAAGCGCTGGATCGAGCTGAGCATCCCGGGCGCCGAGACCGGGGTGGTGCTGTTCACGCCGGATGGGCACGAGGACCGGATCGGCAGCTTCTTCAACGGCTCGTTCGCCTGCGACGACGTCGAACACGCCTATCGCAAGCTGATCGAGAAGGGCGTGGAGTTCGAGGGGCCGCCGCAGAAGCAGCCGTGGGGCACGTTCGCCAAGTTCCGCGATCCCGACGGCAACAGCTTCGTGCTGTCGAGCCGTTAAAACAAAAACGCCCCGGAGCGATCCGGGGCGTTTCCTGTTCTAGCCTGCCGACTTGGCTTCGAGCATCGCCTGCGGCGCGGGCTGGGCCTGTGGCGGCGCGGCCGGGCGCTGGAACTTCAGGCTGCGGCCCTGGAAGAAGGCCCCGGTTTCCATCGCCAGCTGTTCGTGGGTGATGTCGCCGTCGATGTAGGAGGTGCCGTAGAGGCGGACCTGCTTGGCGGTGATCGCCCCGACGATGCGGCCGCGGACCTCGACCGCCTCGGCGTAGATCGAGCCTTCGATGTGGCCGGTCTCGCCGATCGTCAGGCGACCCACGCGGACATCGCCGCGCACCACGCCGTCGATCTGCAGCTCGCCGTCGCCGGTGATGCTGCCTTCGATGGTGATGTCGGGGGAAATCAGGGACGCCACCTTGGGCGGGGCCTTGCGGGCCGCGTCCGGGTTGGCGGGAGCCATGGACATCGGGAGGGGCTCGATGCGAGCCGGACCCTTGGACGCCTTAGCTTGCTTGCTGAACATACTCACCAGCCTTCAAGAAGCGGTTCGGGTTTTGAGCCCGCCCGTTGACCCATACTTCGTAGTGCAGATGCGGACCGGTCGAGCGACCGGTCGAGCCCATGGCCGCGATGCGCTGGCCGATGGCCACGCGCTGGCCGACCCGGACCGAAGCGGCCTGCAGGTGGGCGTAGCGGGTCTTGAAACCGTTGCCGTGGTCGATCTCGACGACATTGCCGTAGCCCGAGCGCACGCCGGTGAACGACACCACGCCCGGCGCGGTGGCCATGATCGGCGTGTAGAAGGCGCCGGGGAAGTCCAGGCCCGAATGGAAGGCCGGGCGATGGGTGAAGGGGTCGAAGCGGACGCCGTAGCTGCTGCTCAGCGCCGGATTGTTGGTCGGACGGTAGAAGGGCAGCTTCTGCGAAGCCGCGCTCAGCTTGCGCATGTCCGACATGTCGGTGGCCGCGTGCTGGATCCGGCCCGCGAAGTCTTCGTCGACGTCGAGCACGGCGGCCAGGGCGCGAGGGTCCTTGGCCTCGATCAGCGGGCCGCCCAGCGACGAGCCGCCGCGGCCGGTGAAAGAGCCGGCGTCCAGGCCGGCCATCCGCATGGCCAGGCGAAGGCGCTCGGCGCGGCTCTTGGCGAAGGTCTCGGCGGCGTCGATCAGGCGCTCCTGATCCATCCGCGTGGCCTGGATGCGCTCGACCGGCGAGGCGCCCAGCACGTGCGGCTTGGCGACCTGCAGGGCCTGGGCGGCGCCGGGCACGCCCTTGAAGTCGCTGACCAGGAGGGCGAGGGCGGCGTGGCGCTTTTCGACCGAGCTGGCCAGTTCGTCCAGCGAGCCGCTGCTGGCCGACAGCTGGACCATCGCGCTGTTCAGGCGGGCCTGGCGATCGGCGTTGAGGCGCTCGTAATAGGCCTTCTGCTTGATGACCATCTGATCGGTCGAGCTGACCGACAGGGCGTTGACCATCATGGCGGCGGTGCAAACGCCCATCCACAGGGCCGCAACGGCGACGCCCGTGGCGCACATCAGCTGCTTGCCGGTGGAGAAAACGTAGCCGCGCATCTCGCCGCCGGAGCGCACATAGAGATGGCGCTCGGGGAAAAGCTCTTCCAGGGATTGTCGCAGTCGCTTGAAGCGCGTGATCGCCATCGCCCTAGGAAACCCCCGTTTTCAAGGTCCCGGCGATATGCAACGAGAAAGCGGAAACGCGCAAGATACTTCGCGCCGAGCGTGAACGCAGGGCGACGTTTTGCCTAAACAATTCAACCGGTAAAAGGTTCCGCGACCGATTGCCACCATCTGGACGCCTCGGTGTTGCGATAACCTCACGCCTGAGGCCGGCAAGCCACACTGTTATTTCAGCGCCTTGGCCGCCGTCAGCACCGCCTTGATATGGTTGGGCACCTTCACCTTGCGCCAGACATTGCGGACCACGCCCTCGCGATCGATCAGGAAGGTCGAGCGGTCGATGCCCATGTACTTGCGGCCGTACATGCTCTTCTCGACCCAGGCGCCGTAGGCCTCGACGATCTCGCCGGTCGTGTCGGCGGCCAGCTCGACGGTCAGGTCGTGCTTCTTGCGGAACTTGGCGTGCGAGGCGGCGCTGTCCTTGGACACCCCGACGATCACCGCGCCCAGCTTGGCGAACTCCTCGACCTCGGACGAGAACTGCAGGGCCTGCGACGTGCAGCCGGCCGTGTCGTCCTTCGGATAGAAGTAGAGCACGACGTTCTTGCCCTTCAGGCTCGCCAGGCTGACGCGGCCGGTGTCGGTGGCCAGGTCGAAATCGGGGGCCTTGTCGCCGGCTTCAAGCATCTGTCTCTCCAACGTCCCAAACAAACCCGTCCCGGACCGCGCGGAGCGATCCGGGACGACCATGCACTCTAGACCGGCTTGACCAGCACGATCTTCTTCTTGCCCGCCGCCAGCTTGACGACGCCGTCGACCAGGTCGGCCGAGGTGATCACGCGGTCGGCGCTGGCCTCGGCCTTGTCATTGACCTTCAGCCCGCCGCCTTGGGCCAGGCGCCGGGCTTCGCCGCGCGAGGCGGCCAGGCCGGCGTCGGCGAACAGGGCGGCCAGGACGATCCCAGCCTCCAGGTCAGCGGCCGGAACCTCGAAGGTCGGCAGGTCGACCGACAGCGCGCCCTGTTCGAAGGCCTTCTCGGCGGCGTCGCGGGCCTTGCGGGCCTCGTCCTCGCCGTGGGCCATGCGGGTGGCCTCGTCGGCCAGCACCTTCTTGGCCTCGTTGATCTGGGCGCCCGGCAGGGCTTCCAGTTCGGCGATGCGCTCCAGCGGCAGGTCGGTGAACAGCTTCAGGAAACGGCCGACGTCGGCGTCTTCCGTATTCCGCCAGAACTGCCAGTAGTCGTACGGGCTCAGTTGCTCGGCGTTCAGCCAGACGGCCCCCGACATGGTCTTGCCCATCTTGGCGCCCGAGGCCGTGGCCAGCAGCGGCGTGGTCAGGCCGAAGGCGGCCTTCTGGTCCACCCGCCGGGTCAGCTCCACGCCGTTCAGGATGTTGCCCCACTGGTCCGAGCCGCCCATCTGCAACACGCAACCGTGGGCGCGGTTCAGCTCCAGGAAGTCGACCGCCTGCATCAGCATGTAGTTGAATTCGAGGAAGGTCATCGGCTGCTCGCGCTCGAGCCGCAGCTTGACCGAGTCGAAGGCCAGCATCCGGTTGACCGTGAAATGCACGCCGTAGTCGCGCAGGAACTGCACGTAACCGAACTTGCTCAGCCACTCGTCGTTGTCGACCATGATGGCGTCGGTCGGCCCGTCGCCGAAGGTCAGGAACTTGGCGAACACCTGCTTGATGCCGGCGATGTTGGCCGCGATGTCGGCGTCCGACAGCAGCTTGCGGCTCTCGTCCTTGCCAGTGGGGTCGCCGACCTTGGTCGTGCCGCCGCCCATCAGGACGATCGGCTTGTGGCCGGCCTGCTGCAGGCGGCGCAGCATCATGATCTGGATCAGGCTGCCGACGTGCAGACTGGGCGCGGTGGCGTCGAAGCCGATGTAGGCCGTGACGATCCCGCCGGCGGCCGCCGCGTCCAGCTCATCCGGATGGGTGATCTGGTGGATATAGCCGCGCGCCTGCAGGGTCTGGAGGAATTCCGACTTGAAGGACGCGGGGGCGGCGGACATGGCTCGACTCTCTAATTCGATAGACCGCGCGTCTAGCACGGGCGGGGCGGTCTGTGGCGAGGGTTTCATCGGCAAAGTCTCCTGGGAATTGATCCGGAGACGTTCGCTGGTGTGACGCGTCGCCGGTTGGGCGGGCGCATCGACGTGATCGGTCGGCCTCCCGCTAGGACAGCGGGCGGTAATAGGCGCGGGTCGTGGGGCGCTGGTCGATCATGGGGCCTAGCTACCCGGCCCGACCCGTGGCAGTCAACCAGACCATGCGTATCCTGGGATTCATGACCGGCACCTCGCTCGACGCGGTCGACATGGCGGTGCTCGAGACCGACGGCGAAGAGATCCAGGCCTTCGGCCCGGCCGGCGAGCGCAAGCTGCGCGAAGAGACCCGCGACCTGCTGCTGGTCGCCACCGAGGTCGCCCGCGGCTGGCCGCGCGACAAGCCGGCTCCGGAGATCTTCAAAGAGGCGGCGCAAGCCGTCGCCGACGAGCATTTCCACGCCGCCGAGAGCTTCCTGGCCGAGCACGGCCTGGCCTGGTCGGAATTCGACCTGCTGGGCGTCCACGGCCAGACGGTGCTGCACGAGCGGCCTCATCCGGGCCGGATGGGCCGGACCGTGCAGTTGCTCGACGCCGAGCGCCTGGCCAAGGCCTGCGGGCGGCCGGTGGCGTTCGACTTCCGCACCGCCGACGTGGCGGCGGGCGGGCAGGGAGCGCCGCTGGCCCCGATCTATCACGCTGCCCGGGCCAGAGCGTCGGGTCTGCCGGCGCCGGTGGCGGCGCTGAACATCGGCGGCGTGGCCAACATCACCCTGATCGGTCCCGACGACGACCTGCTGGCCTTCGACACCGGCCCGGGCAACGGCATGATCGACCTGATGCTGCAAGCCCGAGGCCTGGGGCGTTTCGACGAGAACGGCCGGCTGGCCGCCGCCGGGGTCGTCGACGAGGCGGTGCTGAAGACCTTCCTGGCCAGCGACTATTTCTCCGGGCCGGCCCCGAAATCGCTGGACCGCTACGATTTCCCGCTCGACCTGGTCGATCACCTGTCCTCCGAGGACGCCGCCGCCACTTTGGTGGCCTTCACCGCCGAGGCGGTCGTCAAGGCCTTCGAGCAGGGCCAGCATCCGGACGCCCTGATCGTCTGCGGCGGCGGCCGGCACAATCCGCAGATCATGAAGGCCCTGGCCGACCGCGCGCCCGTGCCGGTCCGCACCGCCGAGGCGGTCGGCTGGCGCGGCGACGCCATCGAGGCCGAAGCCTTCGCCTACCTGGCCGCCCGGACGGCGAGGGGGCTGCCGATCAGCTTCCCGGGAACGACGGGCGTGGCGCGAGCGATGACGGGCGGAAGGATCGTCCGGCCCTAGGTCGGGCGGCCCAGCCCGTCGACCGCCCCGAAATGGTCTTTTTTCAAGTCGGAACAGTCTCTTAGCCCGCCGTGTTCACGAACTCAGGTAGTGGACAGGAGGCCTTCAATGGCTCGGATAGAAGGAACGGGCGGGCGCGACGATCTCAACGGAACCAACAATGACGACGTCATGATCCTCAAGGCCGGAAATGACGACGCCCATGGCCGGGACGGCGACGACACCATTCGCGGCGACGGGGGTGATGACCACCTTTATGGCCAGGCCGGCGCGGACACGCTGTTCGGCGGCGACGGCAACGACGTCCTCTATGGCGGCGCGGGCCGCGACGTGCTCAACGGCGGTCCCGGCGCGGATCTTCTCTACGGCGGCGAAGGCGCGGATCTGTTCGTGTTCAATTCGGCGACCGAGGACGACCTGCCCGGCGGGTCGCAGAGCGGCGAGAATATCGCCGACTTCAGCCGGGCCGACAACGACCGGATCGACCTGTCGGCCATCGACGCAAACTGGAATCAGTCCGGAAACCAGGCCTTCCGGTTCCTGGACGAGCAGGCGTTCACGGGCCATGCCGGCGAACTGATCGTCCGGCGCGGCGGAGCCGACACCATGGTTCTCGCGGATGTAAATGGAGACGGCCGCGAAGACCTCTGGTTCAACCTCGGCGGCGACCACAATCTCTCGGCCTCCGACTTCATTCTCTGACGACCAGGCGGCTCGAGGCGGCGCCCCTCAATGCAGCTTCAGCCGCCCCGCCACCCGCTGCTGCAGCAGCCGCGCCAGGGCCAGGACCAGGGTCTTGGGCGTGCCCATGATCGCCCGGTGGTGGTCCAGGTGCAGCGAGATGTAGGCCCACTTGGCGATCAGGCCCTCGACGAAGAAGTTCGGACCGCCCAGCCCGCCCATCAGGGCCCCGACGCCCTTGTTCTCGCCCAGCGACACCAGCGAGCCGAAGTCGTGATAGACGAACGGCGCCTCGATCCGGCGCTGGCCCAGCCGCGCGATCAGCGCCTTGGCCAGGTAGCTGGCCTGCTGGTGGGCGGCCTGGGCGCGGGCGGGAATGATCCGGCCCTCCACCTTGCCGTCCCGGTCGGGCCACGGACAGGCGGCGCAGTCGCCCAGCGCCCAGACGTCCGGCGCCGAGGTCTCCAGCCGATCGTTGACCACGAACTGGTTGGTCCTGTTGGTCGCCAGGCCATAGGCCGTATTGGTCGGCGCGGCCTTGACCCCGGCGGCCCAGACGATCAGGTCGGCCGGGATGTCACCCTTGCTGGTCTCCAGCCGGTCGGCATGGACGGCCACCACCTTGGCGCCGGTGTGGACCCGAACGCCCTTGCGCTCCAGGGCCACGGTGGCCTGGTCGGAGATCTTCTCGGGCAGGCCGCCCAGGATGCGCGGCGCGGCCTCGACGATGGCGATGTCCAGGCGGAAGCGCTGTTCGGAGCCCAGGCTGCCCAGCAACTCGCGATGGGCCTCGATCAGTTCGGCCGACAGCTCCACCCCCGTGGCCCCGCCGCCGACGATGGCGACGCTCATGGACTTCTCGGTCGAGAACGAGGCCTTCATGAAGGCCGCCAGCAGGCGGGTGTGGAAGATCTCGGCGTCCTCGGTGCGTTCCAGCAGGTGGGCCTGGTCCGCGCCCGGCGTGCCGAACAGGTTGCTGCCGCTGCCGATGGCCAGCACGCCCCAGCTGAAGGTGACGCCGCGCTCGGGCACCAGCACCTTGCCGGCTTCACCGACGATGGGCTTGAGGTTCAGGCGCTTGCCGACGGGATCGAAGCTGTCCAGCTCGCCCAGCAGGAAGCTGAAATGGTTGGCGCGCCCCAGGATCGAATAGGACAGACCCTCCTGATGGGTGTCGAGCGTGCCGGCGGCCACCTCGTGCAGGCTCGGCTTCCAGATGTGGAAGCTGGAGCGGTCGATCAGCAGCACGCGCTCCTTGCCGGCCTTGGGGCCAAGCTTGCGTCCCAGCCGCGCCGCCAGCTCAAGCCCGCCGGCCCCGCCGCCGACGATCACGATGTCGTAGTGCATGCCCGCCATCCAGATAATTCCTCAGATGGTGAATATATAGGAGGTTCGTCGAACGATGTCAGGTGGCGACATCAGGCCAGGTTGAGCTGCCAGGAGACGCCGAACCGGTCGTTGACCCAGGCGAACCGTTTGCTGAAGCCATAGTCGCCCAGCGGCATCAGCACGCCGCCGCCGTCAGCGAGGACAGTGGCCAGGCGGGTGATCTCGTCTTCCGACGCGCAGTCGACGAACAACGAGGAGGAGGGCGTGAACGCGAAGGCGTGCTTCACGAAGCTGTCGGAGCAGAGGACTTCCTGACCGCCGATCCTGAAGCGGGCCAGGATCAGCGTTCCCTCGGGCCCGGGACCGGCGGCGCCGTAGCGCTGGATGTCGAGGATCTCGCTGTCGGGGAAGAGCGAGACGTAGAACGTCATCGCCGCTTCGGCGTCCTGCGCCTGGAACATCAGGAACGGTCGTATGGTCTGGTTCACCGTCACTCTCCCAGAACGTTGTTCCGTGGAGAATGACGGTGAGTTGTCCAGGATCGCAAGCCTTATGGTACCGGTAACCTACAGTTACTCGGCGCCATGGCCTACGGGATCGGGTTCATTTCCAGGCGCTTGTCCAGATAGCCGCCGACGCTTTTCTCGACGCTGGGCAGGTGCTCGGCCCAGAAGTGAGTGGCCTTGTCGACGACTTCGTAGTCGATGACGATGCCCTTCTGGGTGCGCAGCTTGGAGACCACGCGCTCGACCTCGACCGGCGGCACGACGGTGTCGGCCGCGCCCGTCAGGATCAGGCCCGAGGCCGGGCAGGGGGCCAGGAAGCTGAAGTCGTACATGTTGGTCGGCGGCGACACCGAGATGAAGCCGTCGGTCTCCGGGCGGCGCATCAGCAGCTGCATGCCGATATAGGCGCCGAAGCTGTAGCCGGCGACCCAGGTCTGGGCGGCGGCCGGGTTGTTCGACTGCAGCCAGTCCAGGGCCGTGGCCGCGTCGGCCAGCTCGCCGATGCCGCTGTCGAACTCGCCCTGGCTGCGGCCCACGCCGCGGAAGTTGAAGCGCAGGGTCGCGAAACCGCGCTTCATGAACAGGTGGTACAGCTGCACCGAGACCGGATGGTTCATGTGCCCGCCCGCCTTGGGGTGCGGGTGCAGGATCAGCGCGATCGGGGCGTTGTCGGTCTTGCCCGGCGAATAGCGGCCCTCGATACGGCCCGAAGCTCCGGTCAAAATCACGTCAGGCATTCAAGATCCCTATCCAAAAAGGGGCGACGGGGCCGGCTCCTCGCGCCCGAACAGGCGAAGGAATACTTGACCACTGCGCTTGGTCTTCCTAAATCCGCACCGCGCGCCTTGGTCTTTGATCGAGACCTCCGGGCGCGAAGTCGCGGCTTGTAGCACACGCCTAAGCCGATGCGCGGGGAATCCGCAAGGAGATAAGGCGCATGCGCCTGAGCACCAAGGGACGCTACGCGGTGATGGCCATGACCGATCTGGCCCGTCGCCAGGATCAGGCCGAGGGCCGGGCCGTCGCCCTGGCCGAGATCGCCGCCCGTCAGCAGATCTCGCTTTCCTATCTGGAACAGCTTTTCGCCCGCCTGCGCCGCAAGGGCTTGGTGGTCAGCGCCCGGGGGCCCGGCGGCGGCTATCGCCTGGCCCGCGAGGCCCGCGACACCGCCATCGCCGACATCGTCCTGGCCGTGGACGAGCCGTTGCGCGCCACGCGCTGCGGCCTCTCCAAGACCGGTGTCGGCAAGGGTGTGCCCAAGGGCTGCATGGCTGGCGGCGCCCAGTGCCTGACCCACGACCTGTGGGAAGAGATGGGCCGCCAGATCCACGGCTACCTGGCCAGCGTGTCGGTGGCCGACGTGCTGGACGGCAAGCTCAAGGACAGAGCCAACAAGGAGATGGCGGCGGCGTGAGCAAGCCCACGATCTATCTCGACTACAACGCCACCGCCCCGATCCGCCCCGAGGCGCGGGACGCGGTGCTGCGCGCCTTCGAGACCGCGGGCAATCCTTCGTCGGTGCACGCCAGCGGCCGGGCCGCCCGCGACCTGGTCGAGACCGCCCGCGCCCAGGTCGCGGCCCTGGTCGGGGTCGTGCCGGGCTCGGTCACCTTCGTCAGCGGCGGCACCGAGGCCAACGCCCTGGCCATCGGCAGCGCCGCCTTCGCCGGTTTCAACCGCATCATCGTCAGCGAGGGCGAGCACGACGCCGTGCTCGAGACCGCCGGGGCCTCGGGCCTGCAGGTCCTGAAGATGCCGTTGGACGCCGACGGCGTCGCGCGCCTGGATTGGCTGGAGGAAGCCCTGAGCGACGAGGGCCGCGCCCTGGTCTGCCTGATGCTGGCCAACAACGAGACCGGCGTGATCCAGCCCGTGGCCGAGGCCTCGGCCCTGGTTCGCGCCGCCGACGGCTGGCTGCACGTCGACGCCGTCCAGGCGGCCGGCAAGATCGCCATCGACTTCACCGCCCTGGGCGCCGACACCTTGGCGCTGTCGGCCCACAAGCTGGGCGGACCGCAGGGCGTCGGCGCCCTGGTGGCCGGCACGCGCGCCACGATCGTCCGGCAGCAACACGGCGGCGGCCAGGAGCGCGGCCGCCGGGCCGGGACCGAGAACGTGGCGGGCATCGCCGGCTTCGGCGCGGCGGTCGAGGCGGCCCGGAAGAACTTGGAGGGCTTGGGCGACTTGCCCTTGATGGCCAATCAAGGCACATGGCGCGACGCCTTGGCCGAACGGCTCAAGGCCGCTGGCGCTGTCGTGCTCGGGGAGGGCGCGCAACGCCTTCCGCAAACCCTGTGTTTGGCGGCCGAAGGCTTCGCCTCGCAGATCCAGGTGATGAACCTGGACCTGGCGGGGGTGATGGTCAGCGCCGGCAGCGCCTGCTCGTCGGGCAAGGTCAAGGCCAGCCGCGTGGTGGAAGCCATGGGCCGGTCCGACCTGGCCCCGTTCGCCCTGCGCGTCAGCGGCGGCTGGGCCTCGACCGAGCAAGACTGGATTTCCTGCGGCGACGCCTGGCTCGCCGCCTATTCGCGTATCGGCGCCCGGCGCCGGGAGGTGGCGTAGTGGCCGCGGTCAAAGAGACCATTGATACCGTCGCGTCGCTCGAGAAGTACGAGCACGGCTTCACGACCGATATCGAGCAGGAGTTCGCCCCCAAGGGCCTCTCCGAGGACATCGTGCGCTTCATCTCGGCCAAGAAGGACGAGCCCCAGTGGATGCTGGACTGGCGCCTGGACGCCTATCGCCGCTGGCTTGAGCTGGAGGAGCCCACCTGGGCCAAGGTCGACTTCCCCAAGATCGACTACCAGGACAGCTATTACTACGCCGCCCCGACCCAGAAGGCCGGGATCGCCAGCCTCGACGAGGTGGATCCCGACATCCTGGCCGTCTACGCCAAGCTGGGCATCCCGCTGAAGGAGCAGGAAGTGCTGGCCGGCGTGGTCGGCGCGCCGCGCTACGCCGTGGACGCGGTGTTCGACAGCGTCAGCGTCGTCACCACCTTCAAGAAGGAGCTGGCGGCGGTCGGGGTGATCTTCTGCTCGATGAGCGAGGCCATCCGCGAGCACCCGGAACTGGTCAAGCAGTACCTCGGCTCGGTCGTGCCGACGTCCGACAACTATTTCGCCTGCCTCAACAGCGCGGTCTTCAGCGACGGCTCGTTCGTCTACATCCCGCCGGGCGTGCGCTGCCCGATGGAGCTGTCGACCTATTTCCGCATCAACGCCAAGGACAGCGGCCAGTTCGAGCGCACCCTGATCATCGCCGACAAGGGCGCCTATTGCTCGTACCTGGAGGGCTGCACGGCCCCGATGCGCGACGAGAACCAGCTGCACGCCGCCGTGGTCGAGCTGGTGCTGCTGGACGACGCCGAGATCAAGTATTCCACGGTCCAGAACTGGTATCCGGGCGATCCGGAAACCGGCAAGGGCGGCATCTACAACTTCGTCACCAAGCGCGCCGACTGCCGCGGCGACCGCTCCAAGGTGTCGTGGACCCAAGTCGAGACTGGGTCGGCCATCACCTGGAAGTATCCGTCGTGCGTGCTGCGCGGCGAAGGCTCGTCGGGCGAGTTCTACTCGATCGCGGTGACCAACGGCCACCAGCAGGCCGACACCGGCACCAAGATGATCCACCTGGGCGCCAATACAAAGTCGCGGATCGTCGCCAAGGGCATCAGCGCCGGCAAGTCGACCAGCACCTATCGCGGCCTGGTCTCCGCCCACCCGAAAGCCAAGGGCGCGCGCAACTTCACCCAGTGCGACTCCTTGCTGATCGGCAAGACCTGCGCGGCCCACACGATCCCGTACATCGAGGCCCGCAACGGCCAGTCGGTGTTCGAGCACGAGGCCACCACGACCCGCCTGTCGGACGACCAGCTGTTCTACTGCCAGCAGCGCGGGCTTTCGCAGGAAGAGGCCGTGGCCCTGCTGGTCAACGGCTTCGTCAAGGACGTGCTGCAGCAACTGCCCATGGAATTCGCCGTCGAAGCCCAGAAGCTGGTGGCGATCTCGCTGGAAGGCAGCGTGGGATGACGCCTGTCCGCTTCGGCCTGACCGACAAGGAATACAAGTACGCGCGCCAGCTGGCCTTTCAGGCGGCGCACGGGACTTGGATCAACCCCTACGGCGACGACGCGCCGCTGATCGACCGCAGCGCCAAGCTGCTGTCGGGCGGCAATGCCGACGCCGCCGCCGAGCGCGAGCTGCTGACCACCCTGCTCAAGCTCGCCGCCTACAGCCCCGAACACGAATGGGAGGCGCCGACCCTGACCGGCAAGCCGACCACGTTCGCTATCCAGACGCTCGAAAAGATCACGGCCTTCAATGCTTAATATCCAGAACCTCCACGCCAATGTCGGCGACAAGCCGATCCTCAAGGGCGTCACGCTCGACGTGCCGGCCGGGCAGGTGCACGCCATCATGGGGCCGAACGGCGCGGGCAAGTCGACCCTGTCGTACGTGCTGAGCGGCCGTGGCGGCTACGAGGTCACCGAAGGTTCGGCCACGCTGAACGGCGAGGATCTGCTGGCCCTGGAGCCCAACGAGCGGGCCGCCAAGGGCGTGTTCCTGTCGTTCCAGTATCCGCTGGAGATCCCGGGCGTTCCGGCCTTGACCTTCATCCGCACGGCCCTGAACGCCCAGCGCCGGGCGCGCGGCGAGGACGAGATCGCCGCCCCGGCCTTCCTGAAGCTGGCCAAGGAAAAGGCCGCGGCGTTGAAGATCGACTTCGACATGCTCAAGCGCGGCCTGAACGTCGGTTTCTCGGGCGGCGAGAAGAAGCGGATGGAAATCCTGCAGATGGCGATGCTGTCGCCCAAGTTCCTGATCCTGGACGAGACGGACTCGGGCCTGGACATCGACGCCCTGAAGATCGTCTCGGAAGGCGTCAACGCCCTGCGTGCGCCCGATCGCGGCATGCTGGTCATCACCCACTACCAGCGCCTGCTGGACTACATCAAACCCGACCGCGTCCACGTGCTGGCCGCCGGCCGCATCGTCGCCTCGGGCGGCCCGGAGCTGGCCCTGCAGCTCGAGGCCGAAGGCTACGACAAGTATGTGAGCGCGGCTGCATGAGCCTGGCCTCCGCCCTCAAGACCGGCGACCTGACCCAGCTGCCGTCGCGCCGCGACGAGGACTGGCGCTGGACCGACCTGCGCGGCCTGATCCGCGCCGTGCCGCCSGCCTCGCCGGCGGTGGACGGCGACGTCGCCAAGGGTCCGTTCGACGGCTTGGCCGCCGACGAGATCCTGTTCGTCAACGGCCGCCAGCGCCACGCCGCCGCGACCGGCGCGGGCGAGGCAGTGGCCCTGCGCTTCGTCTCGGTCAGCGAAGGCGCGGCCCACGCCGCCGCCTACGCCATCGTCGTCGAGCCAGACACCACCCTGGTGCTGCTGGAAAGCCACGAGGGCCGGGCGGGCGGCTATTTCTCGGACGTCAACCTGGACATCGCGGTGGGCGAGGGCGCCCGCGTCGAGCGCATCGTGCTGGTCGACGACCATGCCGAGGCCATCGACGTGGTCACCGCCGAGGTCGACCTGGCTCCGGGCGCGGTCTTCAACCAGACGGTCCTGACCACCGGCGCCCGCCGCCAGCGGATCGAGACCCGGATCAACCACCCCGGCGCCCACGCCAATGTGCGGCTGGACGGCGTCTACATCCTCGAGAACCAGCGCCACGCCGACCAGACCACGGTCGTCACCCACGGCGGCGTCGACGGGATCACCAGCCAGCTGACCAAGGGCGTCGTCGACGACCAGGCGCGCGGCGTGTTCCAGGGCCGGATCGTCGTCCAGCCCGGCGCCGACCAGACCGACGCCCGCATGGGCCACCACGCCCTGATCCTGTCGGACAAGGCCGAGGTCGACGCCAAGCCCGAGCTGCTGATCTTCGCCGACGACGTCTCCTGCGCCCACGGCAACACGATCGGCGCCCTGGACGACGAGCAGATCTTCTACGCCCGCCAGCGCGGCATTCCCGAAGCCGAGGCCCGGGCCATGCTGACCCAGGCCTTCCTGGGCGAGGTGGTCGAGCGCATCGAACACGAAGGCGCGCGCGAGATCGCCGTCGCCTGGGTCGCGGCCAGACTGGGGAGGCCGGAGTAATGGCCCTGGACACCCCCTTTGGCGCCCCCTTCGACGTCGAGGCGATCCGCGCCCAGTTCCCGATCCTGGCCCGCCGGGTGCACGGCAAGCCGCTGGTCTATCTGGACAGCGCCGCCAGCGCCCAGAAGCCCGAAGCGGTGCTGGACGCCATGACCGGCCTGGCCCGCACCAGCTACGCCAACGTCCATCGCGGCCTGCACACGCTCGCGAATGAGACGACGCAAGCCTATGAGAATGCTCGCGAAACCGTCGCGAAGTTCATCAACGCCGAGCCGTCGGAAATCGTCTGGACCAAGAGCGCGACCGAGGCGGTCAACCTGGTGGCCGACACCTTCGGCCGTTCGCTGAAGGCCGGCGACGAGATCGTCATCTCGCAGATGGAGCACCACGCCAACATCGTGCCGTGGCACTTCCTGCGCGAACGCTACGGCGTGGTGCTGAAGTTCGTGCCCGTCACCGACGACGGCCGGCTGGACATGGAGGCCTACAAGGGCCTGCTGTCCGAGCGCACCAAGATGGTGGCCATGAGCCACATGTCGAACGTGCTGGGCACCATCAACGACGCCGCCGAGATCGTCCGCCTGGCCCACGCGGCCGGCGCGCCGGTGCTGTTGGACGGCTGCCAGGCCATCGTCCACAGCAAGGTCGACGTGAAGGCCCTGGACGTCGATTTCTACGTCTTCTCCGGCCACAAGCTGTATGGCCCAACCGGCATTGGCGTGCTGTACGGCAAGGCCGAGCGCCTGGCCGCGCTGCCGCCCTATCAGGGCGGCGGCGAGATGATCGGCTCGGTCTCGATGGAGACCATCACCTACGCCGACCCGCCGCACCGGTTCGAGGCCGGCACCCCGGCGATCCTGGAAGCCGTCGGTCTGGGCGCGGCCATCGAATGGCTCAACACCATCGACCGCGACGCGGCGCTGGCCCACGAGCACGCGCTCTACCAGCGGGTCGTCGACCAGCTGGACGGGGTCAACGGCGTGCGGATCCTGGGCACGGCTCCGGGCAAGGGCGCGGTGCTGAGCTTCCTGGTCGAGGGCGCCCACGCCCACGACGTGGCCCAGGTGCTGGATCGCTACGGCGTGGCCGTCCGCGCCGGCACCCACTGCGCCGAGCCCCTGATGAAAAGGTTCGGCGTCACGTCGAGCGCTCGCGCTTCCTTCGCCCTATATAACACCCTGGACGAGGCCGACGCGTTCGTGAACGCGCTGGCCAAGGCCCGCAGTTTCTTCAGTTGAGCGACATGACCGAGCAACCCGCATCCGTGGCAACCCCGTCCGCGATCCCTCAAGCCGAACTCGACAAGCTGACCGATCAGCTGATCGAGAAGCTGAAGACGGTGTTCGACCCGGAAATCCCGGTCGACATCTACGAGTTGGGCCTGATCTACAAGGTCGACGTCAGCGACGACAAGGACGTGGCCATCGACATGACCCTGACCGCGCCGGGCTGCCCGGTGGCCGGGGAAATGCCGGGCTGGGTCCGCGACGCGGTCATGGAGCTGGAAGGCATCAAGTCGTGCCACGTCGACCTGGTGTTCGAGCCGCCGTGGGATCCCTCGCGGATGAGCGACGAGGCCAAGCTGCAACTGAACATGTTCTGATCGGTTCGAATCCCATGGAAGCCGCCGTCACCCCTCGCGTCCGTCGCCCCCGTCCCAAGGTCGTCACCCTGACGCCGGCCGCCGCCGCGCGGGTGAAGGAGATCATGGACCGGGCCGATAAGCCCTATGCCGGGCTGCGCGTGGGCGTGAAGAACGGCGGCTGCGCGGGCTCGGAATACATCTTCGAATACGCCGCCGAGAAGGGCCCGATCGACGAGGTCGTCGAGGACCAGGGCGTGACCATCCTGATCGATCCCAAGGCCGTGCTGTTCCTGATCGGCACCACGATCGACTACGAGACCACCAAGCTGTCGTCGAAGTTCGTGTTCAACAACCCGAACGAAACCGACGCCTGCGGCTGCGGCGAGAGCGTGACGATCCAGCCGGCGCCGGAGGAGGCCTGAGGATGGATGAGGATTTGGCGAGCCTGTCACGGGACGCGCTGATCCAGGAAGTCCTGAAGCTGCGCGCCGCCATCCGCGAGCATCGCGACAGCAGCGGCCACGCGTTGTGCTGGCACCATCCGGCCATGTGGGGCTTGCTGCCCGAGATTACCGATCCCCAGCCGGTCGTGCCGGAATGGCCGCAGTTCATGCGCGGCTGCATCCGCTATCGCCAGTCGCTGGACCAACAGTTGCCCGACGCGCCTCGCGCTTCGGCGGAGTTTGAAGACTGATGCTGACCAAGACGCCCGCCTGCGTGGAATGCGGCCTGGCCTGGGGCGCGCCGGCCTTCCGCCACGAAGACCATGCCCCGTTGTACTGGTCGGACCAGGGCATCCTGTGCTCGACCGGCTGCGCCACCAAGCATTTCGACCAGCGTCGGGAGGACGGGACGTTCGTCCCGGTTCCGGCGGAGTGTCCGGTCGAGTTCTAGAGGCTCAAGTCGCCGGGGCCGCGCCCGCGCCAAAGGCGATCGCCCCGAACGCCACCGCCAGCGCCACGAAGGGCAGGGCCGAGCCGATCGCGACGAACCGCATCCGCCCTGTCACGCCGCTGACGAAACCGCCGACCGCCGCCAGCAGGGTGGTCAGGGGCAGGGCGAAACAGGCGAAGACGAAGGTGTAGATGGCCGCGTTCACGCCGCCGTCCGACGCCATCACCGACATCGCCGCCAGACCCAGCGCCGGAACGGTCAGCACCAGCCAGATCGCCCCGACCACCAGGGCCAGGACCCGCCTGACCTTCGACGCCCTGGCGCGGGGCGGCGTTGCTCCGTCGACGCTGATCGATGTGTCCGTCGAGGTCATGTCAGGCGACCCAATTTATGGAGGTGATGGAGAGTTTATCGACCTTAAGAAGAACGACAAGTCATGGTTAGCGCCAAGCGGGTTTCCCTACACGTAGGCGCCGAACAGAAAGCTCGCGCCATAGATCAGGGTGATGCCGCACACGCCCGACAGGGCGGGGAGCACGCCTATCGTCAGCGCCCAAGGGCCAAACCGTCCGATCCTGTAGCTTCCGACGACCGTCGCGATCCACAGCGGCGGAAGGAGGAAGGCCAGCGCCCAGATCCAAGGATCCGTGCCCCACCGGACCTCCCGCGCCATGACGAAAGCCAAGAGGGCGAGGAGGAACGAAAGTACAAGAAGCCCCACGCGCACGATCAAGACTCCCTCCAATCCTTGGGGTGGCCACTCGACGGAAGTCAGGCCGCTTGCGTCTCCGCCGACGCCGTCACGTTCTTCCGCCCGTTCCACTCCACCAGCACCGACGGCTTGACCGGCTCGCCGCGCGCCTGGGCGATCAGCTGGTTGGTGCGGGTTTCGATGACGTCTTCCATCCGGGCCATGAACTCGGCCTTCGACAGGCCCTTGGGCAGGGGCGGCAGGAACTCGACCGTGGCCTGGCCGGCGGTCTTCTTCTTGTCGGTCTGCTTCCAGAAGCAGCCCAGGTTCGTGGCCACGGGCACCACCGGCAGGTCGAAGTCGCGGCTCATGTGGTAGACGCCCGTGCGATAGCGGAACCGCTCGCCCGGGGCGGCCAGGTGTCCCTCCGGATAGATCAGGATGCGGCGGCCCTCTGCGGCGACCTGGGCGGCGCTGGCCGACAGGGCCCTGCGAGCCTCCGGCCCGCCGCAGCTGTCGACCACGATGGCCCCGAACTTCTTGAGGATCTGGCCGACCAGCGGGAACTTCTCCAGGTGGTCGCCAGTCACGAACGACAGGTTCTCGACATTGGCGAACATCACGAAGCCGTCGCCCCAGCTGTGGTGCTTGGCGGCGATGATGAAGGCGCCCTTGGGCAGGTTCTCCTGGCCCTTCAGGTCGATCTTCACGCCGGCGAAGACGCGCAGCGCCCAAATCATCCGCTGGCTGTAGAGCCGCAGGGCGAAGGCGATGGGCTTGCGCCCCGGGAGCAGGGCGGAGAGGGCGGCCGACAGGCCGTAGAAGATCGACAGAACCCAGTAGTAGGCGTTGAACAGCGCGCTGCGCATGGTTCGGTGTCCCTAAAGGCGTCTTGGGGTGGGCGAGGGGCTTAGCGGGCGGAAAGCACGGCCTGGACGGCGGCGGTCATCAAGGGGGCGTGGGCCGAAAGGTCGTCGTCGCCCAGGCGGCCATAGGCCTTGTTCTGGGCGGTCTGGGTGATCACGCCTATGGCCATGGCGGCGATCACGCGCGGGTCGCCCGGCGGCAGTTCGGCAGCCATCATCGCCCGCTTGATCAGGCCTTCGACCACGCTCACCGGATCGCGGCCGTCCTCCTGGTAGTAGGGCAGGAAATGGTGCAGCTGCAGCAGATGGAAGGCGAACAGCAGCCAGTCCTCGTCGGCCACGGTGCAATAGGCGCGGACCACGGCGGCGGCCTTGGCCTGGATGCCGGTCGCCATGTCGGCGTTGACGGTGATCAGGTCCGAAAGGCGTCGGTGAGTGGCCATGAACAGGCCCACGGCCAGCTCGTCCTTGCTCTTCCAGTGACGGTAGATCGCGCCTTCCGACACCCCGGCCTTGGCGGCGATCAGCTTGGTGGTGGCCGCATCGACGCCGCGGTCGACGAAGACCTCGAGGGCGGCGCGTTCGATCTTGGGCTTGGCGTTCATGAGGCAAAGCTAGCACGCCGTCGCCGGAATGCAAGTGAACACTCACATCACGCAGAGGGCCGTTGACCGCCGCGGGGCCGGCGGCCTAAGCCCGGCCATGGTCCAGACGATCCTGATCTATTCGATGGGCGAGATCCTCGGCGACAGCCTGATCAAGCTGCCCTTCATCGCCGGCCTACGCGAGGCCTTCCCCCAGGCCCGGATAACCTGGTGCGCGGCCAAGGGCGGAACGATGTACGCCGGCCCCCTCAAGCCCGTGGTGGCGGGCTATATCGACGAAATCCTGACCGAGGGGCCGACCGGCGCCAAGCCTCTGGACGCCCTGCCGTGGGTCAAGCCGTTCGGCGGCCGGACCTTCGACCTGGTCATCGACACCCAGGAGAACCTGCGCCGCAGCCTGGTGGCCAAGCGAGCGGCCAAAGGGGGGCGCTTCATCTCGGCCGCCACCCAGGCTCGCAAGCCCGGCTGGCCCGCCGCCGTGGTCGATCGGCTGGCGCGGCTGCTGTTCCTGGCCAGCGACGGCGCGGGCGCGCCGCGCCCCCTGGCCCTGTCCGACCCCGCCGCCACGAACGCGGCCCGCGCCCTGCTGCCGACCGCGCGCCATGGCGGCCCGGTCTATGTCGGCCTGGCCCCCGGGGCCGGCGGCCAGGATCGCCGCTGGCCGATGGAGCGCTACATTGACCTGGCCCAGCGCATCGAGGCGTCCGGCCGCAAGGCGGTGTTCTTCTTCGGCCCCGACGAGGCCGCCGACCTGGAGATCACGCGCAGGGCGGTTCCAACGGCCCTTTTCCCGGAAAAGGACCGCACCGACGGCTTCGACGTCGCGAAGGGTCCGCTGCTGGCCATCGCCCTGGCCGGCCGCCTGACCGCCGCCGTGGCCAATGACGCGGGCCCTGGCCACATGCTGGCGGCCGGCGGCGCGCCGCTGCTGTCGCTGCAGCAGGATCATCGCAAGGCCGCCAAGTTCCGCCCCGCCGCGACGCGTCTTGAGCTGCTGGTCGCGGAAGACTACGGACAGGACATGGCCGCCCTGCCGCTGGACGTGGTGGACGCCGCCCTGCAACGCCTGATCGCCGGAGTTTCCTAAAATGCCCATCCTCGCACCCGTCTCGGCCGGCGAACTGATCGACAAGATCACCATCCTGCGGGTCAAGGCGCTGCGGATCGGCGACCCGGCCAAGGAGGCCAACGTCAAGGCCGAGCTGGCCCTGCTGGAGGAGACCGCCGGGCGCGAGCTTCCGCAGTCGGCGGCGCTGGAGGACCTGGTCGCCCAGCTCACCGAGATCAACGCCGCCCTCTGGGACATCGAGGACGGCAAGCGCGACTGCGAACGCCGCCAGGACTTCGGACCCGAGTTCGTCGCGCTGGCCCGCCGCGTCTATATCGACAACGACCGCCGCGCCGCCGTGAAGCGCCAGATCAACACCCTGGTCGGCTCTGAGATCGTCGAGGAAAAGAGCTACAAGCCGTATCTGGCCGGGCAGGACGACTAGGCCGCCAATCGTTCCAGCAGCGGCGCAAGCGCGTCCAGCAGCGCCTCGACGTCGCCGAGCGCGGCCGTCTCCGCGAAGACGTCCTCGAACTCGGCGATCTCCAGCCCGATCACCCGGTTTCGAGCCAGGACCGCGCAGGCCTCGCGCAGGTCAGCGAAGCTCAGGCCGTCGGCGACGCTGTATTCGGTGGGCACGAGGCCCGGGTTCAGGACATCGCAGTCGAGATGCACATAGACCGGCCGGTCGCCGATCGCGGCGGCCAGTCGCTGCGCGATCCCCGGGCCGGCCGCCACCACGCGCGGCCCGCCGGCGGCGATCAGGGCGATCTCGCACGCATCCAGGTCCCGCGCCCCGACAAGGACCACGTCGGCCAGGTCCAGCCCTTGGCCCAGGCCCGTATCCCAGACGCCGGCGGCGGCGGTCAGCACCATGCCGCCCAGATAGCCGGTGGTAGAATAGGCGGGCTGATTACAGTCGCCGTGGGCGTCGAACCAGACGATCAGGGCGTCGGGATGATGGCGCAACACGACGGGCAGGGCGGCGATCGAGGCGGCGCAGCGTCCCTGGGCCACCAGGGAAACCTTGCCGTCGGCCAGCACGGCGTCCAGGCGGGCGGCCAGCGCCTCCAGTCCGGGACGGGCCGCTTCCAATTCCGCCGACCATCCGGTCGCCAGCGGCGGAGCCCGAACGCCCACGCGCTCAAGGGCCACGCCCAGGCGGGCTCCAAGGGCCGCGCCCACGGCCAGGGCGCCGGCGACGCCGCGCGGATTGCGATCGCCGGCGCGACCTTGGAAGACGGTGAGAGCGAGGCTGGACATGGGTCTCAGCCTAACCCGAGCTTCGGCAAGATCGCTAGGACCGCTTGCCGACGGTTTCCTCGACCCGCTCCTCGAAGTCGCCGAGGTTGCCGAACAGGTTCTCGATGGCGAACACCAGGCCGAAGACGCGCGCCGCGTCGTCGAAGGCCAGAGCCCGGGTGCCGCCGCCGGCCCGCAGGGTCTCGACGGCGGACTGGAAGGCCTGATGCGCCTCGGCGAAGGCGATGCGATCGGGGCGCGGACCGCCCGACAGCAGGGCCGAACAGGCCCGCAGGAAGCTCGCGCTGGCGTTCAGCATGGCCGCCGAGGGCAGGGCCAGGCCGGGCGAGGGGAAGGTCTCGCGCAGAGCCCGGCCGATCATCACGCTGTCGTTGCGCAGCCGCCAGAGCGTGCGGGGCAGGGCCTCGGTCACCGAATGGTCGCTCAGCCGGCTGGCGCTTTCGCGATCGGCCTCGGTCATGGCGGTCTGCAGCTTGGACAGCGCCTTCAGCGTGTCGTCGTAGTGCGCGCGGGCCTCCAGCTCGGTCGCGCCGCCCTTCAGCTTCAGGGCGTAGTGCTCCAGCAGCTCGGCCAGCAGTCCGGCCACCTTGTCGGCGTTGTCGACCACCGTGGCGTGGGCCCGGGCGGGGAAGATCAGCAGGGTGGCGGCGATGCCGACCACGCTGCCGACCGTGATCTCGGCCACCCGCAGGAAGGCGGCGACCAGGGGATCCATGTGCGTCGTCGTGCCGATCAGCATGATCACGGCGGTGACCGGCGCGACCTTGAAAGCCGGGCGGACGGCCGCCAGGAAGGCCAGCAAGGCTGCGGTCACGGCCAGGATCGGCCCGCCGGCCTCGGGAAAGCGGGCATGCAGGATGGCGGCTCCGGCACCGACAGCCGCGCCGACGGCGGTGCCCATCAGGCGTTCGATCGAGGCGGTGATCGTCGCGCCCAGGCTGGACTGGACGATGATCACGGCCGTGAACACCGCCCAATAGCCCTGAGGCAAGCGCAGCAGGGTCGCCAGGGCGTAGGCGGCCACGACCGCGGCCGACACCCGGATGGCGTGGCGCAGCTCGGTCTTGCGGCCGGCGGCCTTGGCCAGGGCGGCGCGGGACAGCTCCAGGCCGACGAACCGCCGCCAGTCGCTGGGCGCGGCTTCCGGCATCTAGGTCACCGCCTCGCGCAGCATCTCCAGCGCCGTGCGGACGGCGGCCAACTGCACCCCTTCGCGGGTCTCGCCGTCGAACAGTTCATGGCGATGGACGACCGAACGGTTGGCGCGGGCCACCGCGAAATGCACGGTGCCGACCGGCTTCAGGGGCGAGCCGCCGCCGGGTCCCGCCACGCCGGTGATCGACACGGCGACGTGGGCGTTGCTGGCCTCCAGCGCGCCCTCGGCCATCCATCGCGCCACCACCTCGGACACCGCCCCGTGGTCGGCGATCAGGTCGCCCGGCACGCCCAGCATCTCGGACTTGGCGCGGTTGGTGTAGGTGACGAAGCCGCGCTCGAAGACGTCCGACGCCCCGGAGATGTTGCAGATCGCGCCCGCCACCAGCCCGCCGGTGCAGCTCTCGGCCGTGGCCAGCCGAAGGGACTTCCCGCGCGCTTCGTCAATCAGCAGGCGGGCCAGGGTCTGGATTTCGAGCGGGAACATCGGAGACTCCTGCGCCTCGAGGCGGGGACACACACTCACATCACGGTCTGCGGGCAAATGGCAATGTGGATGGGGTGAGTGTGTGTCCCCATCTTCGTCCCGAGCCCCTCAGGCCGGCGTCTCGACCACGGCGATCGCCTGGGCGGCCAGGCCTTCGCCGCGGCCGGTGAAGCCCATGCCCTCGGTGGTGGTCGCCTTGACGCTGACCCGGTCGAGCGGAAGGTCCAGGATCTGGGCCAGGCGCTCGCGCATCGCCGCGCGGTGCGGTTTGATCTTGGGCCGCTCGCAGATCAGGGTCACGTCGACATTGACCAAGGTTCCGCCGCGTTGACGGACTAGATCCACGGCATGGATCAGGAACTTGTCCGAGGACGCGCCCTTCCATTGCGGATCGGTGGGCGGGAAGTGGTCGCCGATGTCGCCTTCGCCGATCGCGCCCAGGATGGCGTCGGTCAGGGCGTGCAGGCCGGCGTCGGCGTCGGAATGGCCGATCAGGGTTTCAGTGTGGGCGATCTCGACGCCGCACAACCAGACCGATTCCCCCCGGCCCCAGCGGTGGGCGTCGAAGCCTTGTCCCATGCGGGTGATCCGCGCGCGGCCCGCCAACGTCTCAGCCATGGCGAAGTCCTCCGGATAGGTCAGTTTCATCAGCATCGGATCGCCGGGCACGACCACGACGCGGCCGCCGTGGCGTTCGACCACCTGGCCGTCGTCGGTCGGTTCGTCCGGACCCGTCCATTCGACGTAGGCCGCCAGCAGGCGGTCGCGGCGGAAGGCCTGGGGGGTCTGGGCGCGCCACAGATCGTTACGCGGTTTCGTGACAACGGCCGCGTCGACCGCCCCGCTTTTCAGCGTATCGGCGACCGGCAAGGCCGGAATCGCGCCATCGGCGTCGTCGAGGGCTTTCAGCACAGCTTCGATTGTTGCGGCGCCGAGGAAGGGCCGGGCGGCGTCGTGGATCAGCACCGGCTCGTCGGCCGGACGGTCGGCGAGGGCGGCCAGACCGGCCTGGACGGAGAGGGCGCGAGTCGCGCCGCCGGCGGCCGTGGTCCAGCCGGAAAGTCCGTGCAGGGCCGTTTCCAGGATCGGGCGGGCGTCGGGATCGGCCACGATCACAAGCTTTTGCGCGCCGCCGCCCAGCAGGGCTTCCACCGACCAGCGCAGCACGGTTTTCCCGGCCAGCACACGCCATTGCTTGGCCTGGCCGGGGCCAGCCCTGGTACCGGAACCGGCGGCGACGATGACGGCGGAGAAGGTCATCCGGGCTGTTTAGCCGCCCGAGGTAACTTGTCTAGAGAAGAGGGTTTACTGCGGCGCACAAATTGCCTAAAAACAGTGCGGTGGGGATGCATATAAAATGAGCAACAGTCTCGCAGTCGGCAAGGTCGAAGTGCCCGGGCGTGTGTGGATCGCACCCATGACCGGCGTCTCCGATCTGCCTTTCAGGGAAACCGCCACCCGCCTCGGCGCGGCCTATGTGGCGACCGAGATGGTGGCCTGCGCCGAGTTCGCGCGGGGACGCCCGGACGCCGTGCGTCGCGCGGCGGTCGGCGACGGCCTGCCGCTGATGGTCGTCCAGCTGGTCGGCCGCGATCCCGGCTTCATGGCCCAGGGCGCGCGGATGGCCGCCGAGGCCGGGGCACAGATCGTCGACCTGAACTTCGGCTGCCCCTCCAAGATGGTCACCGGCGGCGTGGCCTCGGGCTCGGCCCTGATGCGCGAGCCGGACCTGGCCGAGGCCCTGGTCGCCGCCGCCGTCAAGGCCGTCGACGTGCCGGTCACCGTCAAGATGCGCCTGGGCTGGGACGACGACAGCCGCAACGCCGCCGACATCGCCCGCCGGGCCGTCGACGCCGGCGCCCAGGCGCTCACCGTCCATGGCCGCACGCGCTGCCAGTTCTACAAGGGCGAGGCCGACTGGGAGGCCGTCGCCGCCGTCAAGCAGGCGGTCGGCGTCCCGGTGCTGGTCAACGGCGACATCGTCGACGGCGACACCGCTCGCCAAGCCTTGGACCAATCGGGCGCCGACGGCGTGATGATCGGCCGCGGCGTCTACGGCCGCCCGTGGATCGCCCAGGCCATCGAGGCGGCGCTGCGCGGCGAGGGCTTCCGCGAGCCGGACGCCCAGGAGCGCCTGGCCATCGCGGTCACCCATTTCCGTCGCAGCCTGGACTTCTACGGCCAGAACCTGGGGCTGAAGATCTTCCGCAAGCACCTGGCCTCGTACATCGACGCCGCGCCGTGGCCCGACAGCGAGGAGGCGCGGCGGATCGCCCGCGGCGTCCTGTGCCGCCTGGAAGACCCCGCCGCGATCGAGGACGGCCTGGCCGCCCTGTGGCTGGACGACCGGAGGCTGGCCGCATGACCGATCACGCCCGCATCTCCCCGACCAAGATCTCCGACAGCCTGAAGGTCGCGGCCTTCGACCTGAGTCCCGAACCCGCCCTGGTCGTCGACCGCGAAGGCGCTTTGGTGGCGGTCAACGAAGCCGCCGAGGCCCTGTTCGGCCAGGGCCTGTCGCTGCTGGCCCGCGGCCGCTTCCGCGCCGCCCTGCCGCCCGGCTCGGTGCTGGTCTCGATGATGGACCGCGCCCTGTTCGAAGGCGCGCTGGTCCGCGAGCACGGGGTCGAGGTCAATCTGTTCGGCCAGCCGCCGTTCGAGGCCGACGGCGCCGCCGCGCCCCTGGGCGACGGTTCGGTGCTGCTGACCCTTCACGTCAAGGGCGTGCTGGGCGTCGAGCGGGCTTCGGACGCCGCCGGCCTGCGCTCGGTGGTCGGCCTGGGCCGCATGCTGGCCCACGAGATCAAGAACCCGCTGGCCGGCATCCGCGGCGCGGCCCAGTTGCTGAAGACCGGCGCCAGCGCCGCCGACCAGCCGCTGGCCCAGCTGATCGTCGACGAGACCGACCGCATCCGCCGCCTGGTCGACCGCATGGAGGCCTTCTCCGACGAGGTCCCGGGTCCGCGCGAGGCGGTCAACATCCACCAGGTGCTGGACCGCGTCCGCGCCCTGGTCGTCAACGGCGTCGCAGACGGCCTGGCGCTGCAGGAGCACTACGACCCGTCGCTGCCCGACGTCTGGGGCGACGAGGACCACCTGATCCAGGTGTTCCTGAACCTGGTCAAGAACGCCGCCGAGGCCGCCCACATGCGCGGCGACGGCCAAGGCATCCTGTCGATCCACACCGCTTGGCGTCCCGGCGTCCGGGTGCGGGGCGCGGATGGCAAGGCCACCGCCGGCGCGCCGATCGAGATCCGCGTGCAGGACAACGGTCCCGGCGTGCCCCAGAGCCTGCGCGATCACCTGTTCCAGCCGTTCGTCACCACCAAGGCCAACGGCACGGGCCTGGGCCTGGCCCTGGTCACCAAGCTGGTGACCAGCCACGGCGGACTGATCGACTTCGAATCCGAGCCCGGCCGCACCGTGTTCCGCGTGCTGCTGCCGATGGCGACCGGAAAGCTTGCCACCTCCACTGGAGACGCCCACGCATGAACGCCGCCAGCAAGAAGATCCTGATCGCCGACGACGACAGCTCGGTGCGCCTGGTGCTCAGCCAGGCCTTCACCCGGCTGGGCTATCAGGTCCGGGCGACGGGCAACGCCACCACGCTGCTGAAGTGGGTGATGGACGGCGAGGGCGATCTGATCGTCACCGACGTGATGATGCCCGACGAGAACGTGTTCGACGTGCTGCCGCGCATCCGCAAGGAGCGGCCCAAGCTGCCGATCATCGTGATGAGCGCCCAGAACACCCTGCTGACGGCGGTCAACGCCGCCGACGCGGGCGCGTTCGAATACGTCTCCAAGCCCTTCGACCTCGACGACGTCACCGCCGCCGCCCGCCGGGCCCTGTCGCGGCCGGCCGACGCCGAGGCCTCCAAGGCCCAGGCCCGCGCCATGCGCGACGAGCGCCTGCCGCTGATCGGCCGCTCGGCCCCGATGCAGGAGGTCTATCGCACCATCGCCCGCCTGGTCGGCGCCGACCTGACGGTGCTGATCCTCGGCGAGAGCGGCACCGGCAAGGAACTGGTGGCTCGCGCCCTGCACGAGCTGGGCCGCCGCCGCGACGGCAAGTTCGTGGTCATCAACCTGGCCGCCGTGCCGCGCGAGCGGGTCGAGACCGAGCTGTTCGGGCGCGGGGAGGGCGACATGGGCCGCCTGATCGAGGCCGACGGCGGCACCCTGTTCCTGGACGAGATCGGCGACATGCCGCTGGACGCCCAGACGCGCCTGCTGCGGGTGATCGACGGCACCGAGCCGGTGCTCAACCCCAAGACCGGCCGTCGTCCCAACGTCCGCATCATCGCCGCCACCAATCGCGACCTGCGTGGCCTGATCCAGCAGGGCCTGTTCCGCGAAGACCTGTTCTTCCGCCTCAATGTCGCGCCCGTGCGCCTGCCGCCGCTGCGCGACCGCACCGAGGACATTCCGGACCTGGCCCGCACCTTCCTGCTGCGCGCCGCCCGCGAAGGCCTGCCGTCCAAGACCATCGACCAGAGCGCGCTGGACCGCATGAAGAGCCACGCCTGGCCCGGCAACGTGCGCGAACTGGAAAACCTGATCCGGCGGATGTGCGCCCTCTACGCCGAGGAGCTGATCACCGCCCGGATCGTCGATCGCGAACTGCAGGACCACGCGCCGGCCGCCCACGCCGACGAGGGTCCGGTCACCCTGGCCAGCCTGGTCGAGCGCCACCTGTCGTCGCACTTCGCCGACCAGCCCGACGGCGTGCCGGCCGCCGGCCTCTACGACCGGGTGCTGCAGGAGGTGGAGCGGCCGCTGATCCAGCTGACCCTGTCGGCCACCCGCGGCAATCAGGTGCGGGCCGCCGAAATCCTGGGACTCAACCGCAACACCTTGCGCAAGAAGATCCAGGACCTGGGCGTCGAGATGACGCGCGGCCGGCGGTAAAATCTCACCAGTGAGACTCTCCGTCCTGATTTTGGGCGGACGGAGGGCGTTTCGTGCGGATGAACGCATTGTAACGCCACCGCTGACGCTTAATTGGCACATACCTGTTGAGTTTAGGGCACAGGGCCCCTTAGACTTGGTCAATGGCGTCCGTTCCGTCCGTGCTGGAGCTTGAAGGACCCCCGACCCGGTTCAGCCGGGCCTGGTGGCGCGAGCTGTTGCGGTCCCGCTTCACGTTGGGCGGGGCCTACGGCGTGGCGATCGCCCTGACCGCCACGGCGGTGTTCCTGGCGTCGTCGCCGCCGGCCACCGGGCCGATCGGACCGGCCACCACGGTCATCCTCGTCGTCCTCGGTTTCAACCTCGCCCTGATTCTCTGCGTGGCCGGCATCGTCGGCTGGCGGCTGCTGGACCTGGTCGACGCGCGGGCGAGCGACGCCGGCGCGCGGCTGCACCTGCGCTTCGTGGGCCTGTTCTCGGTGGCCGCCGTGGCCCCGGCGGTGATCGTGGCCCTGTTCTTCGGGGTGCTGGTCAATCGCGGGGTCGACGCCTGGTTCAGCGAGCGCGTGCGCACCGTGGTCGAGAACTCGGCCACCGTCGCCCGCTCCTATGTCAGCGAGCAGACCGAATATATCAGCCAGCACGTCGGGCCGATGGCCGGCGCCCTGAACTTGGCCGCGCCGACCCTGGCGGACTCGCCGGTCGCCTTCGGCCACTACATGAAGGAGCACATGGACGACAACGGCTTCTCGTCCGCCTATGTGCTCGACCGCGACGGCCGGATCCTGGCCCGCGCCGAGTCCGACGACGCCCCGCCGTTCCTGGCCCCGCCGCCGTCCAGCTACCAGCGGACCGACGACGGCGACATCACCTCGCAGCGCTTCGTCGAGGAAGACCTGTTCCGGGCGCTCTATCGCCTGAAGGCCTTCCCGGACGCCTACCTCTACATCGCCCGGCCGATCGACAAGGGCATCCTGGCCCACCTGATCGAGTCCGAGGAATCGCTGATCTCGTATCGCGAGGCGGCCAAGAACCAGAACCGCATCCAGGTGATCTTCGGCCTCAGCTACATCGAGACCGCCCTGCTGGTGCTGGTCGCGGCCGTCTGGGTCGGCATCGCCGCCGCCAACTCGATCGCCGCCCCGGTCTCGGGCCTGGTGCAGGCGGCCGGCCGGGTGTCGGCCGGCGACCTGGACGCGCGGGTCGACGTCGAGATCGGCCCCGAGGAGATCCGCGCCCTGTCGATCGCCTTCAACATGATGACCACCGACCTGCAGGCCCAGCAGGCCGCCCTGCGGGTGGCCAGTCTCGACGCGGAGTCGCGCCGCCAGTTCATCGAGACCGTGCTGTCGGGCGTCAGCGCCGGCGTCGTGGGTCTGGATTCCGAGGGCCGGATCACCGCCCTCAACCGCCGGGCCGGCGACCTTCTGGCTCTGACCGACGACGCCGTGAGCCAGCCGCTGGTCGAGGTGGCTCCCGAGCTGGAGACCGTCATCTCGGAGATCAGCGGCGGCAAGCCGAACGCCGAGGTCGAGATCGACGTGATCCGCGGCGGCGAGACCCGTCGGCTCCGCTTCCGCGGGGCCGGTCACGCGGTCGGCACCCTGGTCCTGACCTTCGACGACATCACCCGCCTGGTGGCCGCCCAACGCAACGCCGCCTGGAAGGACGTCGCCCGGCGCATCGCCCACGAGATCAAGAATCCGCTGACCCCGATCCAGCTGTCGGCCGAACGCATCCGTCGCAAGTACCGCAAGGACATCACCAGCGACCTGGAAACCTTCGACCGCTGCACCGAGACCATCATCCGCCAGGTCGGCGACATCGGCCGGATGGTCGACGAGTTCTCGTCGTTCGCCCGCATGCCCGCGCCACGCTTCGCGCCGGCCGACCTGACCGAGATGCTGCGCCAGGCGGTGTTCGCCCAGCGCTTCGTCGACGCCGAGACCGAGGTGGCGCTGGAGGATCCTGAAGAGGAAGTGTGGGTCAGCTGTGACGCGCGGATGGTCGGCCAGGCCCTGACCAACATCCTCAAGAACGCCGGCGAGGCGGTCGGCGCGCGTCGCCTGGCTTCGCCGGAACCGCCGGGCCGCATCGTCGCCAGCCTGGTCTCGGACGACGAGCACCTGTGCCTGGTCGTCGAGGACAACGGCGTGGGTCTGCCGGCCCGCGACCGCGACCGGCTGACCGAACCCTATGTCACGACCCGCGAGAAGGGCACCGGCCTCGGGCTGGCGATCGTCAAGCGGATCATGGAGGACCATGAAGGCGAACTGGTCCTGACCGACGCGCTGAATGGAACCGGCGCCCGGGTCATCCTGAAGTTCCCCACGACCGCGCGGCTGACCGCCGCCAACGCCCAGAACGGCGTAGAGGAGATGATATGAGCGCTGACGTGCTTGTGGTCGACGACGAGGTCGATATCCGCGAACTGGTGGCCGGCATCCTCGAGGATGAAGGCTACGCGGTGCGGGTCGCGGCCGATAGCGACCAGGCGCTGGCCGCCCTGCGAGCCCGAAAGCCCGCGCTGCTGGTGCTGGACATCTGGATGCAGGGCGGGGGGATGGACGGGCTGGAGCTGCTCGACATGGTCAAGGCCCTCGACCCCGACCTGCCGGTGATCATGATCTCGGGCCACGGCAACATCGAGACCGCCGTCAGCGCCATCAAGCGCGGGGCCTACGAGTTCCTGGAAAAGCCGTTCAAGTCCGACCGCCTGCTGCTGGTGGTGGAACGGGCCCTGGAAGCCGCCAACCTCAAGCGCGAAAACCGTCGCCTGCGGGTGCAGAGCTTCAGCTCCGACGGCCTGATGGGCAAGTCGGCGGCCGCCCAGGCCCTGCGTCAGCTGATCGCCAAGGTCGCCCCGGCCAACAGCCGGGTGCTGGTCTCGGGCCCGCCCGGCTCGGGCAAGGAGCTGGTCGCCCGGCTGATCCACGGCTCCAGCGCCCGGCTGCGCAACGAGTTCGTGGCCGTCAGCGCCGCGGGCATGGCGCCCGAGCGCCTGGACGTCGAACTGTTCGGCGAGGAAGGCGAGAACGGTCGTCCGCGCAAGATCGGCGTGTTCGAACGCGCCCACGGCGGCACCCTCTATCTCGACGAGGTGGCCGACATGCCGCGCGAGACCCAGAGCCGCATCCTGCGGGTCCTGGTCGAGCAGCGCTTCCGCCGGGTGGGCGGCGACAACGACGTCCAGGTCGACGTGCGGGTGATCTCGTCGACCTCGCGCGAGCTGCGCGAGGAGATCGCCGCCGGGCGGTTCCGCGAGGACCTGTTCCACCGTCTGAACGTGGTGCCGGTTCGCGTGCCAGGTCTTTCCGAGAGGCGCGAGGACATCCCCGAGCTGATCAGCTACTTCATCGAGCGGATCAGCGAGGCCACGGGCATGCAGCGCCGGCGGCTGGGCGAGGACGCCCTGGCGACCCTGCAGGTCCAGGCCTGGCCCGGCAACGTCCGCCAGTTGCGCAACAACGTCGAGCGGATGCTGATCCTGGCCTCGGGCGAGCCCGGCGACCTGATCACCGCCGAGATGCTCAACACCAACGAGCAGCCGACCGGCGGCAACGCCGGGGCGATCGGGGCCGAGCGGATCATCGCCCTGCCGCTGCGCGAGGCGCGGGAACTGTTCGAGCGCGAGTATCTGAACGCCCAGATCCTGCGGTTCGGCGGCAACATCTCGCGCACCGCCAACTTCATCGGCATGGAGCGCTCGGCCCTGCACAGGAAATTGAAATCCCTGGGCGTCGCGGGTGCACGAGTCGAAGAGGAAGAGTAACTATCTGACCCCCAACCTCCGCTCATCCCGGCGAAAGCCGGGACCCAAGCCGAGCTTGAGATCAGTTCGCGGACGCTCGGTCGGTCGAAGCGTCCTTTTGACAGGCCGCTTAGGTCCCGGCTTTCGCCGGGATGAGCGGAGTATTTGGGGATTCAGATGTCGCGTTTCGCCTATGTGAACGGCCGGTTCGTGCGCCATGGCGAGGCCGCCGTGCATATCGAGGATCGCGGCTATCAGCTGGCCGACGGCGTCTACGAGGTGTGGGCGGTGTTCGGCGGCAAGCTGGCCGACGCGGCGGGGCATTTCACGCGGCTGTGGCGCAGCCTGGACGAACTGCGCATCGCCCATCCGATGAGCGAAAAGGCCCTGACCGTGGTGCTGCGCGAGACCATCCGCCGCAACAAGGTGCGCGAGGGCCTAGTCTATCTGCAGGTCACCCGCGGCGTCGCCCCGCGCGACCACGCCTTCCCCAATCCGGCCGTGCCGCCGGCCGTGGTGGTCACCGCCAAGAGCGTCGATCGCGTGGCCGCCGAGGCGAAGGCCGCCAAGGGCCAGTCGGTGATCACCGTGCCCGAGAACCGCTGGGGCCGCTGCGACATCAAGTCGATCGGCCTGCTGCCCAACGGATTGGCCAAGCAGGCGGCCCGCGAGCGCGGCGCGGTCGAGGCCTGGTTCGTCGACGAGCTGGGCCTGGTCACCGAAGGCGCCTCGTCCAACGCCTGGATCGTCGACGCCGAGGGCCGTCTGCGCACCCGCGACACCCAGGCCAACATCCTGCGCGGCATCACCCGCTCCAGCCTGCTGGAGGTGATCGCCGAGGCCGGCCTGCCGATCGCCGAGCAGCCGTTCACGGTGGAGGAGGCCAAGGCCGCCAGGGAGGCCTTCATCACCGGCGCGGGCACCCTGGTGCTGCCGATCGTCAGCGTCGACGGCGCTCAAATCGGCGATGGAAAGCCCGGCCCGGTGGCGACGCGGCTTCGGCGTCTCTATATCGAGCGCGCGAAGGCGGCCGCGATCTAGATCGATAGTCTAGGTTTAAGGGCGTTAGCGCACTTTCTTCGCGGATTGGTCATACCAACCGGCGAAAAATGCTTTAGTCTGAACTTGTTTGTGTGGGGGGCGTGTGGCCCTCCGAAACAATAAGAGGGGAATCCCCATGTCGACCGAAAAAAAACAGAACCTTCAGGACACCTTCCTGAACAGCGTGCGCAAGTCGAAGACGCCGCTGACCATCTTCCTGGTGAACGGCGTGAAGCTGCAGGGCGTTGTCAGCTGGTTCGACAATTTCTGCGTCCTGCTCCGCCGCGACGGCCAGTCCCAGCTGGTCTACAAGCACGCCATTTCGACGATCATGCCGGCCCAGCCCGTGCAGCTGTACGAGCCGAGCGCTGATCAAGACGATTGATCCTTAGCGTTTGACCAAGTCCACTTCCAAGTCCATCGACCACGCTGTGCCCCTTCTGCGGGCCTTCGTGGTCCATCCCGTGCGCCCGACGCGCGGCCAGTCGGTTCTCGAGACGCGTGATCCCAACGTGCGCCTCGAGGAAGCCGTCGGCCTGGCCGTCGCCCTCGATCTCGAGGTCGTCGAGACCACGATCGCGCCCCTGCGCCTGGTCACGCCCGCCACGCTGTTCGGCAAGGGCAAGATCGAGGAGTTCGCCGCCATCTGCGAGGTCGAGAAGATCGACGTCGCGGTGTTCGACGACCAGCTGACCCCGGTTCAGCAGCGCAATCTGGAACGCGCCCTGAACGTGAAGGTCGTCGACCGCACGGGCCTGATCCTCGAGATCTTCGCCCGCCGGGCCCGGACCCGCGAGGGCAAGCTGCAGGTCGAGCTGGCGCGGCTGGACTACGAGCGTTCGCGCCTGGTCCGCACCTGGACCCACCTTGAGCGCCAGCGCGGCGGCACCGGCAACACCGGCGGCCCCGGCGAAACCCAGATCGAGCTGGACCGCCGCCTGATCGCCGGCGTCATCATCAAGCTCAAGCGCGAGCTGGACGAGGTGCGGCGCACCCGCACCCTGCACCGCAGCGCCCGCAAGAAGGTCCCGTACCCGACCGTGGCCCTGGTGGGCTACACCAACGCCGGCAAGTCGACGCTGTTCAACCGCCTGACCAACGCCACGGTCGTGGCCCAGGACATGCTGTTCGCGACCCTGGACCCGACCCTCCGCACCGTGAAGCTGCCCGACGGGCGGCCGGCGATCCTGTCCGACACCGTCGGCTTCATCTCCGACCTGCCGCACGAACTGGTCGAGGCCTTCCGCGCCACCCTCGAGGAGGTGCAGGAGGCCGACGTGGTGCTGCACGTGCGCGACGTGGCCAATCCGGACACCGACGCCCAGGCCCGCGACGTCCAGAAGGTGCTGACCGAGCTGAAGGTCCTGGGCGACGACGGCGACGAGGTCGACGGCAAGACCCTGATCGAGGTCTGGAACAAGATCGACCTGGTCGAGGGCGAGGCCCGCGAGATCCTCGAGGGGCAGGCCCGCCGGCAGGAGGCGTCGCCCGTCTCGGCCGTTACCGGCGAAGGCTGCGCCGAGCTGCTCAAGCGGGTCGGCGGCCTGATCGACGACACGCCGCCTGTGGCGGTGCGTCTGGCGGCCAAGGACGGCGAGGCCCTGGCCTGGATCTACCGCAACGGCCGTGTGGAGAGCCGCGAGGACGAGGACGAGGGCGGCGTGCGCCTGATCGCCCGTCTCGACGCCCAGGCCCTGGGCCGGTTCGAGCGCCAGTTCCCCGACGTCTGGATCATGGCGACCGGCGACTGATCTTTCCCGGCTTGCCGCGCTCGCCCTGCGGGTGAACACTCCGAACCCCGCATTCGGAGCGCGAGCATGGCCAACGATCTCTGGGACGGCGTGACGGTGCCGGACGCCGCCACCGTTGTCGTCAAGCGGGTGGAGGGCTTCTTCGCCCAGCCCTACGACGACAACGGCGCGCTGCCGGGCGGCACCTGGACGATCGGCTACGGCACGATCCGCGACGCGGCCGGCAAGGCCGTGACGCCGACCACCCCGGCCGTCACCGAGGTCCAGGCCGTCAAGTTGCTGATGCGCGACATGAAGCGCGCGGCCATGGACGTGCACGCTCGCGTCCGGATCCCGCTGCTGGTCTACGAGGCCGCCGCCCTGATCTCGTGGACCTACAATCTGGGCGATGGGGCGCTGCGCACCTCGACGATGCTGCGCAAGCTGAACGCCGGCGAGAAGACCGCCGTGCCCGACGAGATGCGCAAGTGGATCAACCAGAACGGCAAGCCGCTGGTCGGCCTGCTGCGCCGCCGCTGGGCCGAGGCGGCGATCTTCGTGGGCAAGGATCCGGTCAACGCCTGCGTCCGGGCCTGGCGCGAGATCGACGACCTGACCGACTGGCCGGCCTTCTAGGCCTACTTGCCGGCCTTCTCCGCCGCCTTGGCCGCGTTCCACAAGCCGTCCATCTCGGCCAGGTCCGACTGATCCGGGGTGCGGCCGTCCTTGGCCAGTTCGGCCTCGATGAAGGCGAAGCGCCGGGCGAACTTGGCGTTGGTGGCGCGCAGGGCGTCCTCGGGCTCGACGTCCAGCTTGCGGGCCAGGTTGGCGACCACGAACAGCAGGTCGCCCAGTTCCTCGCGGGCCTTGGCCTTGTCGCCGGCGGCGATCTCGACCTTCAGCTCGGCGACTTCCTCGGCCAGCTTATCCAGCACCTCGTCGGTCGAGGGCCAGTCGAAGCCGACCCGGGCGGCGCGCTTGGTCAGCTTGACCGCGCGGGTCATGGCGGGAAGGCCGGCCGGTACGTCGTCCAGGACGCCGCCCTTGGCCTTGGCCTTGCGTTCCTGGGCCTTCAGCGCCTCCCAGCCGGCGGTCTGGGCGTCCTGATTCTCGTAGGAATGGTCGCCGAACACGTGCGGGTGGCGGCGGACCATCTTGTCGTTGATCGCCGAGGCGACGCCCGCCAGGTCGAACACGCCTTGCTCCTCCGCCATCCGCGAATGGAACACCACCTGCAGCAGCAGGTCGCCCAGCTCTTCCTTCAGGTCCGACAGGTCGTTGCGCTCGATGGCGTCGGCGACCTCGTAGGCCTCCTCGACCGTGTAGGGCGCGACCGTGGCGAAGGTCTGCTCCAGATCCCACGGACAGCCGCCGTCGGGATCGCGCAGCTTGGCCATGATGTCGATCAGGGTGAAGAGCGGGTGCTGATCCTTCTCGCGGGGATCACTCAGCGGCTGGCCATTCTGCGTTTCTTGGGGGGGCGGCGAGAGGGGCGACATGCGGTTCCGGGCTCGGACTGGGAAGGGGCTCGGCCGCGTCCCGCGCGTCGAGCTGACGGCGGATCTCGGCATGGGCGGTCTCGTCCAGGCGATAGCGCAGGATGACGGCGCACACCAGCAGGCCCAGCGCGGCCGGGGCCACGGCGTAGAGGACGATCAAGGCCGTGTCGCCCTGGGCGCTGGGAACCTTGGGATCGAAGCCCAGTTGCGCCAGCACCAGGAACACCCCGACGGCCAGGGCGTAGCCCAGCTTCACCGTGCCGTTGACGATGGCGTAGAGCAGGCCGGTGCGGTCCACGCCGCTGGCCAGCCGCTCCTCGTCGCCCAGGTCGGCCATCATCGAACGCACCAGCAGCGGGGCGGCGGAGTAGGGCAGGCCGGCCAGCACCAGGATCACCATGCCGAGCAGCATCGGGGGGCTGAGATACGACCCGCCGTCGTACCGAGGCGTGAACACCGTCACCACCTGGACGGCGGCGTAGATCACGGCCGCGATAGCCAGGGCCTTGTGCTTGCCGATCTTCTTGGCCAGGGCCGGCCAGATCGGCGATCCGCCCAGGGCGGCGACGAAATAGATCAACAGCAGGATGCCGGCCGAGGCCTTGTCGAAGCCCTTGATGCGCTCGAAGAAGAAGAAGAACAGCGCCCCTGTGATGCCCGGCGCCAGGCCCATCAGCAGGTCGGCGAACAGCAGGGTCCGCACCGACGGGCGCTTGAGCAGGTCGACATATTGCTTGAGGCCGGCCTCGTGCTTGACCGGCGGGACATTGGTTTCGCCCACCACCTTCATGGCCAGCAGGAAGGTCAGCGGCAGCAGGGCGATGATGAACCAACCCATGGCCTGGACGCCGGCCGCGTGATTGCCCTTGTAGATCACGGCCAGGATCGGCGGCAGCAGCAGGACCAGGATCATCCCGACCACATTGCCCGCGCTCCACCAGCCGTAGACGCGTGATCTCTGCTGGTAGTCGGGGGACAGCACCGCGCCCCAGGCGGTGTGCGACAGCACCGCCATCGAGTAGCCGACATAGCAGACGACCAGCCAGCCCCAGAGATAGAGCGGCCCGATTCCGGGCTTGGCCATGAAAAGGAAATAGGCCGCCAGCATCAGCACGGGCGCGGCGGCCGCCAGCCAGGGCCTGAATCGGCCGATCCGGGTTCGCGTGCGGTCCATCATGCCGCCCAGGATCGGGTCCAGGATGATGTCGGCCACCCGCACCAGCAGGAAGGCCGAGCCGACCACCGACAGGGAGAGGCCCAGCTCGCTGACATAGTATTCCGGCAGATAGACCACCAAGGGCAGGCCCAGGGCGGCCAGGGGCAGGCTGGGCGCGGCGAAGGCCGCCAGGGTCCAGGATGAGCGCCGTCCGGTCATGCGTTCCTCGCCGAAAGCGGGCTGCCCCCGCGTTTATGAACAGCGATCAGACGCCGTGTCGCGGCGGCTGGCAAGAGGCCTCGGAAACGCCGAGCTCAGCGCGCGTCGCCGAACTGATCCTTGGCCAGACGGACCGCGAAGCGGTCGAAGGCCTGCTCGGCGTCCTGCCAGGTCGAGCCGTAGCGGGCCCAGCGGATGTCGTCGCCGTACCAGCTGTAGGCGATCGGCGTGCGGGCGCCGGCCGCGTCGACATAGTCGCCGCTGATCCGCGCCCCGCCGATGCCGAAGCTCTCCATCGACAGCCCCTGGGTGGTCATCAGTTGCTGGGGCGTGGGCCGGTTGGGCCGGGCGTCGTCGATGACCAGGGTCAGCGTCCCGCCGTCGGCGCGCGACGGAAGCCGCCTTTCGACGGTGCGTTGCAGTTGGGCGGTCAGGATGTCGAGGTCACGCTGGCCAATCTCGTCGACCTTGTCGGCCAGGGCCGGGCCGACGGAGACCTTGACCGATGAAACGGCCGGGGCGGAGAGGGCGGGCTGGGCCGCGCCCAGCAACAGAACGGCGGAAACGAGGGCGACGCGCATGGGAGGCTCCTCCTGGATCAGGCTTCACTCGAAATGTGGGGGTCGCGCGGGCGCGGCGCCAGGCTGAAGATCAACCAGCCCAGCAGGGCCGACAACAACGAACCGACCAGCACGCCGATCTTGGTCTCGTCCTGCAGGATGGGGGCGTCGAAGGCCAGGTTGTTGATGAACAGGCTCATGGTGAAGCCGATGCCGCACAGGGCCGAGACGCCGAACAGCTGGGTCCAGGACGCGCCGCTGGGACGTTGGGCCCAGCCCAGCCTGATCGCCGCCAGGCAGAACAGGCTCACCCCGATCACCTTGCCCAGGAACAGGCCGAGGGACGCGCCCAGGGTGGCGGGCGCCGTCAACTCGGCCAGGCCGACCTGGCCCAGGGCGACGCCGGCGTTGGCGAAGCCGAACACCGGCACCACCAGATAGCCCACCCACGGCGCCAGGCCGTGCTCCAACCGGTGCAGCGGCGAGTGCTCGTCGTCCGGCCGGGCCGGCGACTTGGTGATCGGGATGGTCATGGCCAGGATCACCCCGGCCAGGGTGGCGTGGACGCCGGACTTGAGGAAGAAGAACCAAAGTCCAGCGCCGACAAGCAGATAGGGCCACAGGCTCATCACCTTGAAGCGGTTCATCGCGACCAGCACGACCAGGGTCGCGGCCGCGCCGCCCAGGGCCCAGAGGGTCAGGTGGTCGGTGTAGAAGACGGCGATGATCAGGATTGCGCCCAGGTCGTCGATGATCGCCAGGGCGGCCAGGAAGATCTTCAGCGAACCCGGCACCCGCGATCCCAGCAGCGACAGCACCCCCAGGGCGAAGGCGATGTCGGTGGCGGCCGGAATGGCCCAGCCGCGCAGGTTGGCCGGGGTCTGCAGATTGACCGCCACGTAGATCAGGGCCGGAACGATCATCCCGCCCAGGGCCGCGACGCCCGGCAGCACGCGCCGCGACCAGCTGGAAAGCTCGCCGTCGACGGTCTCGCGCTTGATCTCCAGCCCCACCAGCAGGAAGAACACCGCCATCAGGCCGTCATTGACCCAGTGGGCGATGCTCAGCCCGCCGACATAGACGTGCAGGACGTGGAAATAGCCCTCGGCCAGCGGCGAATTGGCGACGATCAGCGCCAGGGCCGCCGAGCCCATCAGCAACAACCCGCCGGCGGACTCGCTCCTGAGGAAGGCGCGCAGGGCCGAGATTCCACGGGGATGGGCGGTCGTCATGCGGCGGGGCCTCGGGAGAATCTTGAGACCATCTTGGCTCGGGGGAAGGTGACAAGGCTACCGAAACCCATCACCCCCACCAAGGTTGTCATCCCGGACAAGCGCGCAGCGCGCCGATCCGGGACCGCCACAAGCGCATGCGCTCAGGCGTCGGTCCCGGGTCTACGCTTCGCTCCGCCCGGGATGACAGCCGGGCGAGGACGTGAGGGTGTCTACAGCCCCGCGATCCGTGCGATGGCTTCGATGTCCAGCGAGCGCTCCAGCATCGCGGCGATCTCGTCCAGAGACGCATCGACGGTGGCCGCGTGGTCGCGCGGCGTCATCGCCAGGCCCAGCGGGGCCAGCAAAGCCGCATGGGCCTCGCCCCGCTCGAACAGGCCGTGGACATAGGCGCCGCAGACCCGGCCGTCGGCCGAGACCGCGCCGTCCGCCACGCCGCCGTCGAGGGCCAGCATCGGTGTCGCCGTTCCTGGACCGGTCGTCCGGCCGATGTGCATCTCGTAGCCGGAGAAGGGCGCGTCGCCGTCCAGCAAGCGGCCGGATGTCGCCCGCAGCACCTTGTCGCCCAGCAGCACGGTGTCGACGTCCAGCAGGCCCAGACCGGGGGCCGAGCCCGCCGCGCCTTCGATGCCTTCGGGGTCCGACACCGTCTTGCCCAGCATCTGGTAGCCGCCGCAGACGCCCAGCACCCGCCCGCCGCGCCGCACATGCGCCAGGATGTCGATGTCCCAGCCCTGGGCGCGCAGGAAGGCCAGGTCCGCCAGGGTGGCCTTGGTGCCTGGAATGATCACCAGGTCGGCGTCGCCGGGCACGGGCGTGCCGGGCGGCAGGAAGGCGAAGTCGATGTCCGGATCGGCCCGCAGCGGGTCGAACTCGTCGAAATTGGCGATCCGCGACAGCATCGGCACGACGATCCGCACGCGCCTGTCGCCGTCGGCGCGGACCGGGCGCTCCAGCACCACGGCGTCCTCGGCGGGCAGGGCGCGGGCCGGGGCCAGCCACGGCGCCATGCCCAGGTCAGGCCAACCGGTGCGGGCGACAATATCGCGCCGGCCGTCGTCGAACAGCGAAGGATCGCCGCGGAACTTGTTGATGATGAAGCCCTTGATGCGATCGCTGTCGGCCGCGTCCAGCACCAGGTGGGCCCCGGCCAGCGCGGCGATCACATGCCCCCGGTCGATGTCGCCGACCAGGGCGACGGGCACGTCGGCGGCATGGGCGAAGCCCATGTTGGCGATGTCGCCCTGGCGCAGGTTGGTCTCGGCCGGACTGCCGGCGCCCTCGACCAGGACCAGGTCGGCCTCGGCGGCCAGCAGGCGATAACTCTCGACCGTGGTGGCCAGCAGGTCCGGCTTCAGCCCCTGGAAGGCCCGGGCCTTGTAGTTCCCGACCACCTTGCCCCGCACCACCACCTGGGCCCCGACGTCGCTCTGCGGCTTCAGCAGCACCGGGTTCATGTGGACGGTCGGCGGGGTGCGGCAGGCCAGGGCTTGCAACGCCTGGGCCCGGCCGATCTCGCCTCCGTCGGCGGTCACCGCGGCGTTATTGGACATGTTCTGCGGCTTGAACGGTCGCACGACCAGGCCACGATTGGCGAACAGCCGGCACAGGCCCGCCACCAGGGTCGACTTGCCCACGTCCGAACCGCAGCCCTGGATCATCAAAGCGGCCATGCGGTCCCCTCGTTTGAGAGACCGGGCCTAGAGACCGCTCGTCCGTCCGTCAATCGCGGGCCGCGCGCTCCACCTCGTCATGGGCATGAGGCTTGGAGTGGCCGTCGGTCCGCAGGTAGCGCCGGTCGATGTCGGCCAGGATGGCCTCGGCCTTCTCGCCGGCTTGCAGGCGGATCAGGGCGTCCAGCTTGGCTTCGGTGCGGTCATCGTTCTCCTTGGACGCGGGTGAGCCGACATAGAGGAAATAGGCCAGACCCACGACCTGCCAGATCAGTTGCAGGAACTCCGACTGCCAGTTCTCGAAGGTGTCCCGTCCCATCTCGACCAGATAGGGCGTCAGGTGCGGCGCCTGGTGCAGGCTCTGTTGCTCGTCGACGAAGGCGAACCAGCCGAACACCCAATGCCCGACGATCGACACCAGAAAGAAGATGGCCGTCAGCCAGCCATAGGCATAGCGTTTCATGATCATCCATCCCGTGTTGAAGGGTGGGAGCGCAACGACGGGAGAACCGGCGAGTTCCAGCGCTGGCGCAAGGGCTTTGGGCGCTCTATATCCCCGGTCACATGACCATCGATCACGACTCCCGCCTCCGGCGGCTGAAGTTCCGGGCCTGGCATCGCGGATTTCGGGAAGCGGACCTCATTCTGGGGCCGTTCGCGGACACCCATGGCCCCAACCTGACCCCCGAACAGCTCGACACGTTCGAAACGCTGATGGAGGAGTCGGATCGCGAGATCTACGCCTGGATCGTCGGCCAGGAGCCGACGCCGGCCAAGTTCGACACCGATGTCCTGAACCTTATCAAGACCTTCCGCTACGAAGCTCATGCTTCGCGGCCGATCGGCGACGGGATGTAGCGGCTCCGCCCGACCGTTTTCGGGCAACAGCATCAGCACCGGCGGCGTTGTCGCTGGCTCAACCTTCGAAGAGTTGCATGGCCTACGACGCCAAACAGATCGCCAAGGCTTCCGGCAGCCTGACCCTCGCAGGCGCGCCGGAAGGCTTCGACGCGCTGGTCATGGCCGACATCGCCCGGTCGCGCGGCGGGCTGACCGCCTTCGTGGCCCGCGACACCGCCCGGGCCAGCGCCTTCATCGACGCCCTGAAGTTCTTCGCGCCCGAGATCGAGGCGGTGCTGTTCCCCTCGTGGGACTGCCTGCCGTACGACCGCATCGGTCCGTCGGCGGGTGTCGCGGCCGTCCGCATGGCCACCCTGCATCGCCTGGCCGAGGGTCTGGGCAAGGACAAGCCGGCGATGCTGGTCACCGCCGCGCCGGCCCTGCTGCAGCGGGTGCCCGAGAAGGCCGTGCTGCTGCGCGCCAGCTATTCGGCCAAGGTCGGCAATTCCGTCGATGTGGCGGATCTGGAACGCTATTTCGCGATCAACGGCTACAGCCGGGCCTCGACCGTGTCGGAACGCGGCGAGTTCGCGATCCGCGGCGGCGTCATCGACGTGTTCCCGCCGGCCGCCGAGGAGCCGGTGCGCCTGGACCTGTTCGGCGACACCCTGGAGAGCATCCGCGCCTTCGATCCGGAAACCCAGCGCTCGACCAAGCAGCTGCGCGAGATCCAGCTGCTGCCGGTCAGCGAAGCCCTGCTGGACAAGGAAGGCATCGCCCGGTTCCGCAACGGCTATATCCGCGCGTTCGGCGCGCCGGGCGACGATCCGCTGTACGCCACGGTCAGCGAGGGCGGCCGCCGGGCGGGCCTCGAGCACTGGCTGCCGCTGTTCTACGAGCGGATGGCGACCCTGTTCGACTATCTGCCGGACGGCGCCCTGATCGGCGTCGACCACCAGGTCGCCGAGAGCCGCGACGAGCGCCTGGCGATGATCGCCGACGCCTATGACGCCCGCGCCTCGGCCGACCGCAAGTCGGCCTATCGCCCGCTGGCGCCCGACGCCCTCTACCTGACCGCCAAGGAATGGGACGCGGCCGTCGACGACCGCGCCAATCGCAAGTTCACGCCCTTCCAGCCCCAGGGCCTGGACGTCGTCGACCTGGGCGCGAAGCTGGGCCGCACCTTCGCCGCCGAGCGGGCCCAGGACAGCGTCAACCTGTTCCAGGCGACCGCCGACCACGCCACCTCGCTGGCGGGGCAGGGCAAGCGCGTGCTGTTCGCCTCGTGGTCCGAGGGCTCGTCCGAGCGCCTGGGGACCATGCTGGCCGACCACGGCCTGAAGAAGGTCCCCTACGCCGCCTACTGGCAGGCGGCCAAGGCCAACGATCCCAAGACCCCGCAGCGCGTGGTCCTGCCGCTGGACAACGGTTTCGAGACCGAGAACCTAGCGGTCATCTCCGAGACCGACATCCTGGGCGATCGCCTGGCCCGGCCGCGCAAGAAGCGCCGCGCCGCCAACTTCCTGGCCGAGGCCAGCGCCCTGACGCCGGGCGACCTGGTCGTCCACATCGACCACGGCATCGGCCGCTACGAGGGCCTCAAGACCCTGGACGTCCAGGGCGCGCCGCACGACTGCCTGGACCTGCTGTACGGCGGCGAGGCCAAGCTCTACCTGCCGGTCGAGAACATCGACCTGCTGACTCGCTACGGCACCGACGCCGAGAACGTCCAGCTGGACAAGCTGGGCGGCGCGGCCTGGCAGGGGCGCAAGGCGAAGGCGAAAGAGCGCCTGCGGGTCATGGCCGAGGGCCTGATCCAGATCGCCGCCGCCCGCCAGCTGAAGTCGGTGGAGGAGACCGATCCGCCGCACGGCGTGTTCGACGAGTTCTGCGCCCGCTTCCCGTACGAGGAGACCGACGACCAGCTGTCGGCCATCCACGACGTCTTGGAAGACCTGTCGTCCGGCAAACCGATGGACCGCCTGATCTGCGGCGACGTGGGCTTCGGCAAGACGGAAGTGGCCCTGCGCGCGGCCTTCGTGGTGGCGATGAGCGGCAAGCAGGTGGCCATCGTCTGCCCGACCACGCTTCTGGCCCGCCAGCACTACAAGACCTTCAAGGACCGCTTCCAGGGCTGGCCGGTCAAGGTCACCCGCCTGTCGCGCCTGGTCACCGGCAAGGAGGCGGCCGAGACCCGCGACGGCCTGGCCAACGGCCAGTTCGAGATCGTGGTCGGCACCCACGCCATCCTGTCCAAGCAGGTGTCGTTCAAGGACCTGGGCCTGGTCATCGTCGACGAGGAGCAGCACTTCGGGGTCAAGCACAAGGAGAAGCTCAAGGAGCTTCGCGCCGACGTGCACATGCTGACCCTGACCGCCACGCCCATTCCCCGTACGCTCCAGATGGCGCTCAGCGGCATCCGGGAGATGTCGATCATCGCCACCCCGCCGGTCGACCGCCTGGCGGTGCGCACCTACATCAGCCCGTTCGACCCGGTCACCCTGCGCGAGGCCCTGCTGCGCGAGAAGTACCGCGGCGGCCAGGCCTACTACGTGGTGCCGCGCATCAAGGACCTGGAGGACATCGAGAAGTTCCTCCGCACCCAGGTGCCGGAGATCAAGTACGTGGTCGGCCACGGGCAGATGGCCCCGACCCAGCTGGAAGACGTGATGACGGCCTTCTACGAGGGCCAGTACGACGTGCTGCTCGCGACCACGATCGTCGAAAGCGGGCTGGACATCCCCTCGGCCAACACCCTGATCGTCCACCGCGCCGACATGTTCGGCCTGGCCCAGCTCTACCAGATCCGGGGCAGGGTGGGCCGCTCCAAGGCCCGGGCCTACGCCTACCTGACCACGCCGGCGGAGAAGCAGATCACCCTGTCGGCCGAGAAGCGCCTGAAGGTGCTGCAGTCGCTGGACAGCCTGGGCGCCGGCTTCCAGCTCGCCAGCCACGACCTGGACCAGCGCGGCGGCGGCAACCTGCTGGGCGACGAGCAGAGCGGCCACATCAAGGAGATCGGCGTCGAGCTGTACCAGCAGATGCTGGAGGACGCTGTCGCCGAGCTGCGCGAACGTCAGGGGGCCGAGGCCCTGCTGGAGGACCGCGGATGGTCGCCGCAGATCAACACCGGCGCGGCCGTGATGATCCCCGACGACTATGTGCCCGACCTCAACGTGCGCCTGTCGCTCTATCGCCGCCTGTCGGAAGCCGAGAAGGCCGCCGACCGCGAGGCGCTGGCCGCCGAGATGATCGACCGCTTCGGCCCCCTGCCGCCCGAGACCGACAGCCTGCTGAAGGTGGTCGCCATCAAGGGCCTGTGCCGCGAGGCCAATGTCGCCAAGATCGACGTCGGCCCGAAGGGCGCGGTCGCCAGCTTCCGCAACGACATCTATGCCGAGCCGCTGGCCCTGATGCAGTTCGTGGCCAAGAACAACATCGTCTGGAAGGTGCGTCCCGACCAGAAGGTGGTGGTCAAGGGCGAGTGGGACACCCCGGCCCAGCGGCTGGACGCGGCTGAGAAGATCCTGACGCAGCTGGTCAAGCTGACGAAGGCCTAGTCGGCGTAGATCCCGGCCAGTTCGACCGCCGTCCGGCGCATGCGCTCGCGCAGCGCCGGCGGCTCCAGCACCTGCGCCTCGACGCCCAGGCGCAGGAAGTCGGCCGCCGCGTGGTCGACTGACTCGATCGGCACGACGACCTCGCAGGTCTCGCCGTCCAGCGCCGCCAGGGCCTCGGCCGCGATCCGGGCCTGGGTCGCGCCCAGATAGGACAGGCGCTTCAAGCCCGCGCGGGTCAGGCGCAGGCGGGCTTCTCCCGTGAAGATCTCGGCCTCGAAGCGCTGGGTCGAGGCGGTCCAGAAGGCCTCGAGATCGAAATCGGCCGGACGCTCGAACGTCTCGTCGCCCACGGCCAGGGCCTGGATGTTCGAGACGCGGTAGACGCGCGGCTCGGCGCCTGAGGCCAGAGCCGCCAGGTACCAAGTCCCGCCCTTGAGGATCAGGCCCAGGGGCGACAGGATCCGCTCCACCAAGCCCTTCCAACTGTCGTAGCGGACTTCGATCCGTCGACAGGCCAGACCGCCTGGGCCAAAGCTGGCAGGCGGGCGGCTTCCTCGGCGTCGCGATACCAGCCGACCGGGTCCAGGTGGAAGCGGCTGGAAATCCGCTCGGCGGCGGCCTGGCGTTCGGCGGGCAGGGCGGCCAGCAGCTTCAGCTGGGCGACGCCCATGGCCTCGCTCAGGCCCAGTTGGGCGGCCGGGCCCGCCAGCCCGCCCAGGAACAGGGTCTCGGCCTCCGCGTCGGTCAGGCCGGTCAGGCGGGTGCGATAGCCGTCCAGCAGGGCGAAGCCGCCGCCCGGACCGCGGTCGGCATAGACCGGCGCGCCCGACAGGCTGAGGGCGTCGATGTCGCGATAGATGGTGCGCACCGAGACCTCGAATTCCTCGGCAAGGACCTCGGCGGTGAGGCGACCCCGGGTCTGCAGCAGCATCAGGATCGAGAGCAGGCGGCTTGAGCGCATGTTTTCGATCCTAGCCGAAAATACCTGACAATAGATGTCAGTTAGACCTGTCTACATGGCCGTCTCACCCGCGATGAAGAGGCCCAGCATGACCGTTCCCAATGAGACGCCCGCCGGCGCCCGCGACTTCGACTTCCTGCACGGCCGTTGGCGCATCGCCCATCGCCGGCTGAAGCAGCGCCATGTGGCCTCCCAGGACTGGGACGCGTTCGACGCCACCGCGACCTGCGAACCTCGCCTGGGCGGAATGGTCAATGTCGAGGAGATCGCCATGCCCGAGCGCGGCTTTTCCGGCGTCTCCGTGCGCAGCTTCGAACTGGCGACCGGCCTGTGGTCGATCTGGTGGATCAGCAGCCTGGAGGGGCGTCTGCAGGCGCCGGTGACCGGGCGCTTCGAGGGCGGCGTCGGCCTGTTCGAAGGCGACGACGTCGACGGCGACCGGCCGATCCGCGCCCGCTACGTCTGGTCGGACATCACCCCAGGCTCGGCCCGCTGGACCCAGAGCTTCTCGCTGGACGGCGGCGCGACCTGGGAAGCCAACTGGATCATGAACTTCACGCGGATGGCGGACGCGGCATGAGCCCGGTGATCGAACTGCGTCAGTACCGTATGAAGCCGGGGAGACGCGACGACCTGATCACGCTGTTCGAGCGGGAGTTCATCGAGAGCCAGGAGGCCCATGGCATGAGCCTGCTGGGCCAGTTCCGCGACCTTGACGCGCCCGGTCACTTCGTCTGGATGCGCGGCTTCGAGAGCATGGCGGCCCGCAAGACGGCGTTGGAGGGCTTCTACGGCGGCCCGGTCTGGCAGGCTCATCGCGAGGCCGCCAATGACACCCTGGCCGACAATGACGACGTCCTGCTGCTCAAGCCGCCGGTGAAGACCGCGCGCCTCGACCTGCCGCCCCGTCGGCCCGCTGGGGCGGACCTGGGTCCAGCGTCTTTGATCGGCGTGACGATCCAGGCGCTGGACGGCCCGCCGGAGCCCGGTTTCGCCGATCGGTTCGAGGCCGAGGTCCGGCCGGCGCTTGAGGCGGCCGGTGCGTCGGTGCTGGGCTGGATGATCACCGAAGGGGCCGAGAACACCTTTCCCCGCCTGCCGGTGCGCGAGGGCGAACCGGCGCTGGTCTGGATCGGCCGCTTCGCCGACGCGGCGGCCCATGCCGACCATCTGGTCCGCGCCGAACGGGCCGGGCTGGGCGACGGGTTCGGCGTGGTGTCGAGGCGCGGCGTGATCCAGCGCCTGCGCCTGGCGGCGACGGACCGTTCGCGGCTCAGATGACCGGGTCCGGATCCCGCCAGCCGACCCGGCGCGGATTTGCCAGAGTCGGGGAAAGCTCAAAAGGAGATTTCCCATGGCCACCGTCACCAAGTCCGTCGATGTCGCGCTCGCCCCGGACCAGGTCTGGGACGCCGTGCGCGACTGGGGCCACGTCCATCAGCGGCTGTGTCCCGGCGTGCTGACTGACTGCGTGGTGGAGGAGGGCGTCCGGACCGTCACCTTCGCGGGCGGCCTGGTCGCCCGCGAACTTATCGTCGCGGTCGACGACGAGACCCGCCGCCTGGTCTGGTCGGTGGTCGGCAGCCAACTGCTGAGCCATCACAACGGCGCCATGCAGGTGCTGGCGCAAGGACAGGGCAGCCGCATCGTCTGGACCGCCGACCTGCTGCCGCACGACGCGGCCGAGCAGGTGGCTGGTTTCATGGACCTGGGCTGCGCGGCGATGAAGACGACGCTGGAAGCGCATTGAAGCCGCTCATCGCGCTTTCCCTCCCCATGAAGGGGAGGGAAGGGTGTTTGCGCTCGGCGGATAGGGAACGAACTCCAGCGTTTCCAACGCCTTGAACTTTCTCGACCCGATTTGATCCTCACCCTTCCAGACCGCCCGTATCCTGTTCCCACCTGAGAGCACGGGGAGGGCGCACGTACGGCGACCGATGCGGCTTTCGGGGGTGGTCGAGCGGGAGGCGTTTGTCGGTGGGTCTTGAGTGACAGCCTTCGCGACGGTCCTGGGCAGGTTCCCTGAAACACGGGACGAAACCCAGGCGGCGAGGGATCAGCGAACGCGGCAGGCAGGGGCTGAAATCGCCTGTGCGGTCCAGGACGCGCCAACGTCCTGCCCGTCGGGGGCCTCCATCGGAGCGGGTTAAAAATCCGCGATCCGAAGGCTTCCGGATAACGGCCGCGCGAAGCGCTCGTCTTCGTCGAAACGGTACACACATCAAAGCTACTCCGGGCGAGGCCCGGGCGCTTCGCACCCTTCCCATTCAGCTCAGCGGGTTTCCGCGTGAGGCGGCGAAGTCGTGCCGCCAAGGTCCTCCCCCTGTGGGGGAGGTGTCGCCCAAGGGCGACGGAGGGGGGAGTGATCGGCAGATGGCCGGATCAACGATCGACGATCCTAAAACTCCCCCCACCGATCGCTGCGCGATCGCCTCCCCCACGGGGGGAGGGCTTTGGGGTCTCAGGCTGCAGCGGCCGCCTTCGCCGCCCGGGCCTCGCGCAACAACCCCCAGGCCCGCAAGGCCATCTCCACGCGCGACACCGCCAGCAGGCTGACGCCCAGCACGATGAAGCCGTCCGTGACCAGCGCCGCGTTGATGTGCCAGACCGAGGCTTCGCTCTCGATCAGCGCGCGCAGGGCGAAGCGGACGACGAACAGGCCCAGCAGGAACAGGATCGCCGCCGGCGACGGCTTGGTGTTCAGCAGGTGGGTCTCGGGGTCGATGGTGATCGGCATCAGCTTGCCGCGCCACCAGCCGATCGCCGAGCCGACCGCCAGGATCGCCGCCAGCCAGAGCCAGTCCAGGCCATGGGGCGGGAACTGCAGCAGGGCGGCGACCATGGCCGCGACCAGCAGCGTCGGCATGATCCACAGCAGTTCCAGCTTCAGCGGACGCTCGCGGGTCATGCCGCGAAAGCGCAGCGCGAACACCACGGCGACGACCGCGATCGTGATCGCCGTCTGGATGCTGGATTGGTTCATGGGACGCCCCGACTACCCACCGCGACGAACGCGGTCTCTCCACGGCAGATTGCCAAGCTAGGCCGCTTGTTCAAGGGCCTTGTCGATGGCCTGGGCGATATTCTCCGGGCTTTCGGCCCCCACGACCGCCAGCTTGCCGCCGAAGATCGCGAACGGCACGCCGGTGATCCCGCCCTGGACGGCCATGGCGTGCTCGCGGGCAACCGTCTCCTTGTCGGCGCCCTCCGACAGCAGGCGCAGGATCACCACGGGATCCATGCCCGCCGCCTCGCCGATGTCGGCGAGGACCACGGGATCGCCGATGTCGCGACCTTGCGTGAAATAGGCCGCGAACAGCCCTTCGACCACGGCGTCCTGCTTGCCCGCGCCGTGCGCCCAGCGGATCAGGCGGTGGGCGGCGTTGGTGTTGGGCGACAGTTCGATGGCGTCGAAATCGAAGACGATGCCTTCCTCGGCCCCGGCCTCGACCAGGGCGGCGTGCACCGCCTTAAGCTTCAGGGCGTCCTTGAACTTGCCGGCCATATAGGCTTTGCGATCAACGCCTTGCTCGGGAAGGGTCGGGTCCAGCTGGTAGGGCCGCCAGACGATCAGCGGCTCGACATCCGGCCGCAAGGCCACGGCCGACTTCACCCGCCGCCAGCCCAGATAGCACCAGGGACAGACGACGTCAGCGACGAGGTCGATAAGCAGCGGCTGGCCCATGGCGCGGTCCTCCGAAAGATAGCGAACGCCCCAGCACCTAGGGGCGTCCTCGTCCTTCGACAAGCTCAGGATGAGGACGATTGCCGGCGCGGCGCTGCAAAAATCCTCATCCTGAGCTTGTCGAAGGACGAGGATTTCGCCCACCCCGACTTAGGCGCTGTGGCGCTGCAAGGCCTGGGCGGCGGCGCGCTCCAGGGCGTGGACGGCGCTTTCGCCGGCCTCGATCTGGGCCACGCCGATGTCGAACTCGCAGACGAACGGCGGGCGGTCGTCGCCGGCGTCGAAGGCCGTGCAGCCGATCACCGCGGCGATCCGCTCGGCGGCGGCGCGGCCGGCGGCCTGGTTGGTGGCGGGCAGGGCCAGGGCGAAGACCTCAGGCGCCAGGCGGGCGGCGGTGTCCTCGACCCGCACCAGCCGGCCGACCATCGAGCCGATCTGCGGAATGGCGCGGTCCAGCCAGCCGTTCTTGCGGGCCCAGACGGTGTCGGGCTTGTCGGCGACCCGCAGCACGCAGATCGACAATGGGCGGCCCCGCTCGCGGGCGGCGCCGGCCAGGCGCACTAGGTGGGCGGCGAACAGGTCGCGGGTGAACAGGCCCGTGGCGGCGTCCATCAGGCCCGAGCTGCGGGCCTTTTCCAGCGCGCCGCGGATGGATTCGCCCCGGCGATAGTTCCGGGCCAGCTCGATGACCCGCTTGGCGGTCTCGATCTCGGCGGTTTCCGGCGAGGCGACGTCGGACACCCCGCGATGGAAGGCCTCCGACATGGTCACATAGCTCTCGGCCTTCAGGTACAGCAGGGCCGGGATGTGGAAGAGGCGGGTGTTGCGACGCATGCCCGCCGCGATCGACAGGGCTTCCTGCTGATTGTCACCGGCCCACAGCACCACGGCGTCGAAGGCGCGCTCGTGCAGATAGTCGAAGGCCGTATAGGCGGTGAAGGCGCCGACCACGTCGGCTCCGCTGCGGGTCAGGGCGTTGGACAGGGCCAGGAACTGTGGGGCCGGCTCGCCGATCGCCAGGATGCGGAACGGCTCGGCGTGCGGCTCGGGCAGGTCCAGCCGCCGGCCGCGATCGCCGAACGTCGCCAGGCGGAGCTCGAACTCCTCCTCGGCGATGGCGGTGCGCACCAGGGATTCCAGGCGCAGCACGGCCTGAGCGGGATGCAGCGGCGGCGACAGCGTCAGGTCGAAGGCCTGGTGGTGGGCTTCCGTCCCGGGCTCGCCGATGGCGATGACGGGCAGGCGGCGCGGAGCCACCGCCGCCTTCAGGCGACGCGACAGGGAATGGGCGTCGGGACCGGCGCTTTCCAGGTCGACGATCACCGCCTCGATGTTCAGGTCGCCCAGGGCGGCGAGGGCGGCGTAGGGGCCACGCGCGGTGATGGTTCGCCAGCCGAGCTTGTCGAGCCCTTCGGACAGCGGCCCCGCGCGGGAATCGTCGCGCGCCACGATCAGGATTCGGGCGTTCACCGCCAACTCAAGCCTCCGCCCCGGATACCGGTATCGCTCGACGACGCGGCGCCCTCGAGATTCGACGTTGCAACATAGCAGAGGCGTGCGGCCCTCATAGGTGCGCATCGCCGCAGGGCTGTGCACAGACAAACGCCCTTGCCTGACCGAAGGGCAGGGTCGTTCTAGTGCGAGAGAAGCGAAGCGCCGCGAGAGTCGGCCGGGAGGAACATATGGCCCAGGGACCCCAAGGACCTTTGTCCGGCCTGAAGGTGCTGGAATTCGCCGGGATCGGCCCGGGACCGTTCTGCGGCATGCTGCTGTCGGACCTCGGGGCCGACGTCGTGCGCATCGACCGCAAGGGTTCGGGGCGCAGCTCGCCCGCCGACGTCACGGCCCGTGGGCGCCGCTCGGTGGCGCTGGACCTGAAGTCGCCGGCCGCGGTCGAGACCTGTCTGAAGCTGATGGAAGGCGCCGACGGGATCATCGAGGGCTTCCGTCCCGGCGTGATGGAGCGCCTGGGCCTTGGACCGGACGTGGCCCTGGCTCGCAATCCCAAGCTCGTCTACGGCCGCATGACCGGCTGGGGCCAGACCGGCCCCTACGCCAAGGCCGCCGGCCACGACATGAACTACATCGCCATCACCGGCGCCCTGGCCGCGATCGGCACACGGGACAAGCCGGTGCCGCCGCTGAACCTGGTCGGCGATTTCGGGGGCGGCGCGCTCTATCTGGCCTTCGGCCTGCTGGCCGGGGTGATCCACGCCCGGGCCACGGGCCAGGGCCAGGTGATCGACTGCGCGATGAGCGACGGCGCGGCCTCGCTGATGGCCATGTTCTACGGCTTCAAGGCCGGCGGGATGTGGAGCGAGGATCGCCGCGCCAACATGCTCGACGGCGGCGCGCACTTCTACGACACCTACCAATGCTCCGACGGCAAATGGATTTCGATCGGCTCTATCGAACCGCAGTTCTACCTGCTTCTGCTTGAAAAGACCGGGATCACCGACCCGCAGTTCCAGCACCAGATGAGCCGCGAGGAGTGGCCGCAACTGCGCGAGAAGCTGGCGGCGGTGATCGCGACCAAGACCCGCGACGACTGGTGCGCCCTGATGGACGGCACCGACGTCTGCTTCGCCCCGGTCCTGACCATGGACGAGGCTCCGACCCATGCCCACAACGCCGCCCGCCAGACCTTCGTCGAGGTGGCCGGCGTCACGCAACCGGCTCCGGCCCCGCGCTTCTCGGCCACGCCCGGCGCGATCCAGGGCCCGCCTCCGAAGATCGGCGCCGACAACGACGCCGCCCTCGCGGACTGGGGTTTCTCGGCCGAGGCGATCGCCGCGCTGAAGGCGCAGGGGGCGCTGTGAACAACTTCTCCTGACGGAGTCATTCAGGTCCGGTTCAGCCGCAAGGTCTTAAACCTGATCCTGCAACCGGCCGTCGCGCCACCCGTCCCTCGATGCGGCGATCGGTTCAGGTTCGTCCTGCGGAGGCCCGCCGCTTTCCCTGAAGCGGCGGGTCTTTGTGCTTCAACTTCATGTTTTTTCGGCGGCGCGCTTGCGTCGAAGCGGCGCCGAGGCCAGTTTCCGCCGCATGAAATCCCCCCAGGACCGTCTTCGCTTTCGGGATCTCGATCTCGACCCGATCCATTGGGTGAGCGAGATCCTGCGCGTCCTGGGCCTGGCCCTGCAACGCCTGTGGGGCCGCGACGTGATGCTGTACGTCGGCGGCGTCTCGTTCTTTGTCCTGCTGGCCGTGTTCCCGGGCCTGGCGATTCTGATCGGCCTGTTCAGCCTGTTGCTGACGCCCGAGCAGGCGGCGTTCCAGGCCGACAAGCTGGCCTTCCTGATGCCGTCCGGCGCCCGCCCGATCTTCCAGAGCGAGCTGGCGCGCCTGGTCCACGCCCCGGAGAGGGCCATCTCCGTGCAGAGCGCGGTGGTGCTGGTCATTGGTCTCTACGCCGCCCATCGCGGCTTCAAGGCCCTGCTGGCCGGCCTGTCCTTCATTCACGACGAGGAGGACCAGCGCGGCTTCTTCGGCTTCAACTTCATGGCCCTGGTGGTGCTGGTCGCCGCCTTCGTGCTGCTGTTCGTGCTGTCTGGCGTGTTCCTGACCTTCCGCCTGCTGGCCAGCACCCTGAACCTGCGCCCCCTGGCCGGCGTGTCGTGGATCCAGAGCGAATGGACCTGGGCGAGCCTGGGCCTGATGTTCGGCATGACCCTGATCTATCGCTACGCCATGTCGCGCGCCCCGGTCGGCTGGCGCGCCTCGACCACCGGCGGCTTCGCCGCGGCGGTGATGTGCGTTTTCATGTCCTGGGCCAGCGCCTTCTATGTCGAGCAGGTGGCCCATCTGGGCGCGACCTACGGCTCGATCTCGGCGGTGATCATCTTCCTGATCTGGCTGTCGTGGAGCGTCAACGCCGTGTTCTTCGGCGGCGCCCTGGCCACCGAGATGGAGATCGCGCTGGACGAGCGGCCCCGGGCCCTGCTCGAGGGCCCCAAGGCCATTCAGCTCAAGGCGCCTTCGCCACCAGAAAGCTGATCGCGCCGTTCGGGGCGTCGACGATCTCCAGCACCGTGGCCCCGGCGCCGGCGGCGAAGTGCGGCACGTCGATGCGGGCCAGCGGATCATCGGCCAGCAGGCGCACCAGACCGCCGGCCGGCGCCTCCTCCAGGGCCCGGCGCAGACGCAGGGTCGGGACCGGGCAGCGATGCCCCCTCGCGTCCATCAGACGTTCTTCGGGCTTGGCGTCAGACATCGAACACCGTCTCCGCCTGGGCCGCCGTCAGGATCCGATGTTGGCCAGGCTCCAGGTCGTCGGGCAGGGCGATGCCGCCGATCCGCTCGCGATGCAGGCCGACCACGTGGTTGCCGACGGCCGCGAACATCCGGCGCACCTGGTGATAGCGGCCCTCGGTGATCGTCAGCCGCGCCTCGCGCTCGCCCAGCCCTTCGAGCTCGGCGGGGAGCAGGGGCTTTTCCTCGCCCTCCAGCAGCAGGGTCCCGCTGGCGAAGACCGCGCCCTCGGTCCCGGTCAGCGGCCGGTCCAGCACCGCGCGATAGACCTTGGGCACGTGGCGCTTGGGCGAGATCACCCGGTGCAGATAGTCGCCGTCGTCGGTGATCAGGATCAGGCCCGAGGTGTCCTTGTCCAGCCGCCCGACGCTGGACAGGGCCGGGTCGCGGATCTGCCAGCGCTTGGGCAGCAGGTCATAGATCCGCTCCCCGTCCTCGCGGTGCGAGCAGACCACGCCCAACGGTTTGTGCATGATCAGCACCAGGGGCGCCGGGGGATCGACGGGAAGGCCGCGGATCTTCAGGTGCAGAGGCAGGTCGGCGGTGACGGCGATCTTCAGGCCGGCGTCCTTGATCGGCACGCCGTCCAGCGTGACCTTGCCGGCCGAGACCAGGGCCTGGACGTCGCGACGGCTGCCGTAGCCGAGATTGGCCAACAAGCGGTCCAGACGCGCCATCAAGGCTTTTGTCACTTGCGGGCCTCGTAGACCTTGAACCCGCCGGCGTCGGCGACCGGGCGGACGTTCTTGAAGTGCTCGTTCAGCGCCGCCTCGTAGGGCAGGTGGCGGTTGGCGACGATCCACAGCACGCCGCCCTTGCGCAGCATGGCGGCCGCGGCGGTGATGAAGGCCTGGCCCAGACCCTTGTCCTCGGAGCCGGCCTCGTGGAACGGCGGGTTGGTGACCACGAAGTCCAGGCCTGTCGCCAGCTCGGCGCCGCGCCGGGCGTCGGCCTGCACGACCTCGACGCGCGGGTCGTTGACGTTGCGCTTGGCCGCCTCGACCGCCCGGCGGTCCAGGTCGATCAGGGTCAGCTTGGTCACCTTGGGCGAGGTCAGGACGGCGTGGGCCAGGATCCCGATGCCGCAGCCCAGGTCGACGCCGACGCCGCTCAGCAACGGCAGCGACTTCAGCAACAGGGCCGAGCCGGGGTCCAGGCGGTCCCAGCTGAACACGCCGGGCTGGGTCCACAGGCCGTCGTCGTCCAGGCGGCGCGGCGCGCCCTCGGCGATGGCGGCGTCCAGGCCGGTCACCCCCGCCGGCTTCAGCGCGACGCAGATCCGCTGGTGGCGCTTGGCGCTCTCGCCGATCGTGCAGCCGAACGCGGTCAGCTCCTTTTTCATCCGCAGGCCGCCGCGATCCTTGGGGGCCAGGGCCGTCAGCCGCCCCTCGACCTTCAGCGCCCGCAGGGCCTGGGCCAGGACGTAACGCCGCTCGGCGACGCCGGCCGGAGCCTGGACGACGATCTCGTCCAGAGAGCCGTCTGGCAAGGTTGCCAGGTCCGTCGCGCCTAGCGCCAAGGGCGAGGTTTGTAGCGCCTCGCCGGGGAGGTCGACGAGATCGTGGGACGGCGAACCGTAGACGGCGAAGTTGGGCATTTCAGGATCTTTGCTTGGCGAGGCCAGCGAACGAGGCCTCCGAACGTCGAGAGCCAGAGCGCGTCGCAAAATCGAGACGAGAAGTCCAGCCTTGCGTGCGGATCGAAGGTGTCACGTGGTCGCATGCTCGTTGCGGAGAGAGGCGGCGGCGCGCTAAGCTGGCGCGGATCCAAATCACTTCGCGCCGCCTGATGCGGCGCCGACGGATCGCCTCGCCCGACGCGACGTGACGCGGCAAGGGCCCCACCGGGATCGAACCCGGCCTTTCGAGATCGAAGATGCAACTTTTCGCCGACCTTCCGCCGACCCAGATCAACACGGACTCTGGCGAGGCGGGCCCGCAGGTCACCGTGCTGGCCAACGGCAATTATGTGGTCGTGTGGGACGACGCCAAATACGGGAGGCTGACGGCGCGGCACTATGAACTTCACGTCGATGTCTTCGATGCGGCGGGCGCGTTGGTGAAGTCGAGCGTGGTCGACGCCAGTCCACAGATCAACCATGATTTCCCTGACCCGCTGGCGCAGGTCGTCGCCCTCGACGACGGTGGTTTCGCGATCGCCTGGCACCGGTCGACCGGCTCTTCCACGGGCTCGGCCGCCCAGACCTTCGACGCCTCGGGCGACGCGACGTCGGCGATCATCTCGGTGACCGGCAGCATCTACGGCCAATCGCTGGCGCCGTTGGCCAACGGCGGCTTCGCCCTGGGATGGTCGCAGCTTTCGCCTTCGGGCGCGAAGGACGCTTACGCGGCGACCTTCGATTCCAACGGGCAGGTCTCGGCGACCACCCAGCTCAGCCAGCTCACCGGTTCTGCCTATGTCGACTCGCCGGTGCTGGTCTCTCTGCCCAACGGCTACGCGGTGTCGTGGACGGCGGCGCTCAACGCCCAGACCGCCGACATCTACATGGCGGTCTTTGACGTCAACGGCCAGATGATCGGCGCGCCGATCGAGGTCAGCGGTCCGTTCAACACCTCCATCCACACCGAAACTCAAGGCCGAGCCGCTTTCGAACGGCAGCTATGTCCTGAGCTGGTCGAGGGGCGCGGGCGGCGATGCCGTCACCGACGTCTACAGCGCCATCTACGGCGCGAACGGCGCCCAGATCGCGCCGCCCGCCATCGTCGCGCACGGCAAGACCGCCCATGTCGCCGATCTGGCCGACGGACGCCACGTCATCGTCACCAACGACAGCGGCATCGCCTTCCAGATCAATGACCTGAACGGCCATGCCGTGACCGGCAAGATCGCGGTGACCCACGACGGCCCCTATGGCTTCGTCATGGACACCCGTGGCTACGTCGCGAACGACATCGCCGTGACGGTCTCGGCGGACGGCGACCAGTTCCTGGTTTCCTGGACGCAGACCACACGCGAGGCCCCGTACTCGGCGGTCCAGCCCGCCGACGAACTGTTCGTCGCGGTCTACGACTCGACGGGCCACCGGGTCACCGAGGCGGTCAATATCTCGGACACGCGGTTCAACGCCGAGTCGACCCCGGCGGTCGCGGCTTTTGCCGACGATCATTTCCTGGTCAGCTGGAGCACGGGCCAAGCGCCGAGCGGCGTCTTCGGCGGCTTTACGTCGCTCGGGATCCATACGACGATCCTGGCGCCGGTAGCCTTGTCGATCGGTCCGGTGGACCTGAACGGCGACGGCCGCTCGGACATGCTGATGCGCAACCACGAGGGCGATATCGGCTCCTACCAACTGGTCGGCGGCCAGTATCAGTGGACCGCGCTGGCCCAGACGAAGATGACCTATTCGGTGGCGGGCGTCGGCGACTTCGACGGCGACCACAAGTCGGACCTGTTGTTGCGCAACAACATCACCGGCGACCTGAACTACTACGGCGCCAACGCCTTCCATGCGATCGGCGCTTCCTCGACCGGCTACGCCGTGGTGGCCACCGGCGACTTCGACCGGGACGGAACCTCGGACATCCTGTTCCGTGACGCCGCAGGCGACATGGGCTTCTATCGAATGAGCGCTGGCGCGACCACCGGCTGGGGCCATCTAGGCCCCTCCAGCACCGACTATACTGTGGTCGGGGTCGGCGATCTGGACGGCGACGGCGGCGACGACATCCTGTTCCGCAACATGACCGCCGGCGGGCAGGGCGCCCTGGGCTTCTACCACCTGCAGAACGGAGCCCTGAGCAGCTGGGGCTCGATCGCCACCTCGTCGACGGCCTACACCGTGGTCGGCGTCGCCGACTTCGACGGCAATGGCTCGGCCGACATCCTGTTCCGCAACGACGCGACCGGCGACACCGGCTTCTACAAGATCGACCACGGCCAGTTCGTCGACTGGGTCGGCGTCCAGGGCTCCTCGCCAGACTATCGCGTGGTCAATGTCGGCGACTTCGACAACAACGGCAGCGTCGACATCCTGTTCGAGAACGAGTTCACCCACGATCTGGGCTACTATGCCCTCGATCACGGCCACTTCCTGCACTGGATCGGCGTGGCCACCACCCCGGACGGCTTCTTCGGCATTTAGGTCGGAGACGGCGCGGCGAAGGGAAGCCGTCTGACCGCCTTGAGTTGACTTGACCGCCGCCCGCGCCGACGACGACCGCTCCAGGAGCCGAACATGCAACTTCTCATCGACCAGACGCCGATCCAGATCGACACGGACTCTGGCGAGGCGGGCCCTCAGGTCACCGCGCTGGCGAACGGCGGCTACGTCGTGGTGTGGGATAATGCTCACCTCGAAATACATCAGCAGCCGCGTTACAAACTTTACGTCGATGTCTTCGACCCGTCGGGCGCGTTGCTGAAATCGACCGTGATCGACGGCGGCCCCGCCAACAACGTTGGGCCCGTCACCCCGATGGCGCAGGTTGCCGCCCTTGACGATGGGGGTTTCGCGATCGCCTGGCACCGGTCGACCGTCTCCCCCGCAGGCTCGGCCGCCCAGACTTTCGACGCCTTGGGCAACGCGACGTCCGCGATCATCTCGGTGACCGGCAGCATCTACGGCCAGTCGATGGCGCCGCTGGCCAACGGCAGCTTCGCCCTGGGATGGTCGCAGCTTTCGCCTTCGGGCGTGAAGGACGCCTACGCGGCGACCTTCGATTCCAACGGGCAGGTCTCGGCGACCACCCAGCTTAGCCACCTCGCCGGTTCGGCCTATGTGGACTCGCCGGTGCTGGTCTCTCTGCCGAACGGCTACGCGGTGTCGTGGACGGCGGCGCTCAACGCCCTGACCGCAAACATCTACACGGCGATCTTCGACCTGAACGGCCAAATGATCGGTGCGCCGATCGAGGTCAGCGGTCCGTTCAACACCTCCATTCACACCGAGCTCAAGGCCGAGCCGCTTTCGAACGGCAGCTATGTCCTGAGCTGGTCGAGGGGCGCGGGCGGCGATGCCGTCACCGACGTCTACAGCGCCATCTATGACTCGAACGGCGCCCAGATCGCGCCGCCCGCGATCGTCGCGCACGGCAAGACCGCCCATGTCGCCGACCTGGCCGACGGAAGCCATGTCATCGTCACCAACGACAGCGGCATCGCCTTCCAGATCAATGACCTGAACGGCCATGCCGTGACCGGCAAGATCGCCGTGACCCATGACGACGCCTATAGCGTCGTCAGGAACGACCTCGCCGTGACGGCCTCGGCGGACGGCGACCAGTTCCTGGTCTCCTGGACGCAGACCACGCGCGAGGCCCCGTATTCAAGGTTTGGGTCGGCCGACGAACTGTTCGTCGCGGTCTACGACTCGACGGGCCACCGGGTCACCGAGGCGGTCAACCTCTCTGACACGCAGCTCAACGCCGAGTCGACCCCGGCCGTCGCCGCCTTGGCCGACGATCACTTCCTGGTCAGCTGGAGCACGGGGCGGTTTGTGAGCGGCATGACCCCCGCTTACTACGCTGGCGGCATCTACACGACGATCGTGGCGCCGGGCGCCTTGTCGATCGGTCCGGTGGACCTGAACGGCGACGGCCGCTCGGACATTCTGATGCGCAACCACGAGGGTGATATCGGCTCCTACCAGGTGGTCGGCGGCCAGTATCAGTGGACGGCGCTCGCCCAGGCGAAAATGACCTATTCGGTGGCGGGCGTCGGCGACTTCGACGGCGACCACAAGTCGGATCTTCTGCTCCGAAACAACATCACCGGCGACCTCAACTTCTACAGCGCCGGAAGCACCCTGCGCACGATCGGCGCGTCCTCCAACAGCTACGCCGTGGTGGCCACCGGCGACTTCGACCGGGACGGAACCTCGGACATCCTGTTCCGTGACGCCGCGGGCGACATGGGCTTTTATCGGATGAGCGCGGGCGCGACCACCGGCTGGGGGCATCTGGGCCCCTCCAGCACCGCCTATACGGTGGTCGGGGTCGGCGATCTGGACGGCGACGGCGGCGACGACATCCTGTTCCGCAACATGACCGCCGGCGGCCAGGGCGCCCTGGGCTTCTACCACCTGCAGAACGGAGCCCTGAGCAGCTGGGGCTCGATCGCCACCTCGTCAACGGCCTACACCGTGGTCGGTGTCGCCGACTTCGACGGCAATGGCTCGGCCGACATCCTGTTCCGCAACGACACCACGGGCGATACCGGCTTCTATAAGATCGACCACGGTCACTTCGTCGACTGGGTCAACGTCCAGTCCTCGTCGCCCGACTATCGCGTGGTCAATGTCGGCGACTTCGACAACAACGGCAGCGTCGACATCCTGTTCGAGAACGAGTTCACTCACGATCTGGGCTACTACGCCCTCGACCACGGCCACTTCCTGCACTGGATCGGTGTCGCCACCACCGCCGACGGCTTCTTCGGCATCTAGCCGCGCGTTGAATCAACGCGATCGTTGTCTGGCGGGCAGGGTGGGATTCGAACCCACGGTGGACTTTCACCCACGGCGGTTTTCAAGACCGCTGCCTTAAACCACTCGGCCACCTGCCCGGAGCAGGGGCCTATATCAGCGGTCGTCCGCGCGCTCCAGTCGTTTCCGGCGCGTTTGGCCGCACCTTTGATTAACCAGACCTCAAGCCTCCTGAACGACCCTGCCTTCTGGTATACAACCTTCAGGAGGGCGGCTGGGTCATGGGATGCGAGGCGCGAGGCGAGTTTCGTCTGCTGCGCGGCGTGGCCGTGGCCGCCTTGGGCTGCGCCGCTCTGGCCGCCTGCGCCACGCCGCTGCCGACCCGCCTGCCGCAGACGACCTCCACCGCCAGACCCTATTCCGGACCGCCGGCGCCGGGCTCGACCGCCGGTCTGCGCGGCACCGAGAAGCCCTATCAGATCAGAGGCGTCTGGTATTATCCCAAGGCCGATCCGGACTATGACGAGCGGGGCGTCGGCTCGTGGTACGGCGAGCAGTTCCACAATCGCCGCACGGCCAACGGCGAGATCTTCGACATGGATCTGCCCTCGGCGGCCCACAAGACCCTGCCGCTGCCGAGCATCGTCGAGGTCACCAACCTCGACAACGGCCGCAGGATGCAGGTGCGGGTCAACGATCGCGGCCCGTTCGTCGACGGCCGGATCATCGACCTGTCCAAGGCCGCCGCCGAGCAGCTGGGCTATGGCCGTGCGGGCGTCGCCCGTGTCCGCGTCCGCTATATCGGCCCCGCCGCCAAGACTCCGTTCGACCAGCGCCGGATGATCGCCGCGACGCCGCCGCCAGCCCAGCCGAACCCCGAGCCACGCTACGCCCCGCCGCCCAAGGCTCGGGTCTATGCGACCGGCCTGCCGCCGGCTCAGGCCGCCTATGGTCCGCCGCCGCCGCCCAAGGCCGCCGATCCGGGCTATGTCCCGTACGCGCCGTCCGCCCCATCCGCGCCTCTGGTTCCGGCCGAGCCCGCGCCGGTGCTGGCCAACATCGGCGCGGGAAGCGCCTATCGCGTCCAGGCCGGATCGTTCGCCAGCCGCGACAACGCCGAACGCGCCGTCGCCCAGCTGAGCGGGGCGGGGGAGGCCTCGATCGAGTCGGTCCAGCGCAGCCAGGGCGTGCTCTACCGCGTGGTGGTCAAGGCCGGGCCCGACGAGGCCGAAGCCTTCGGCGTGCGCGATCGCGTCGCCGCCCTGGGCTTTTCCGACGCCACCGTGCTGCGTCCCTAGAGGCATCGGCCCGAAAAGCGGGACCCGGTTTCGGAAAAAGCCGATGCCCTGGACTGAGCCGCGATCGGCTCTGGACAAGACGGGCGTTACGGCCGATTTGAAGCCGGTGACGCGTGGAACCTTCATCAGTTTCGAGGGCGGCGAGGGGGCTGGAAAGTCCACCCAGATCCGCCGCTTGGCCGAACGCCTGAAGGCGGACGGCGCCGACGTGGTGCTGACCCGCGAGCCGGGCGGCAGTGCCGGCGCCGAACAGATCCGCGACCTGATCCTCAACGGCGACATCGATCGCTGGTCGCCGGTCACCGAGACGCTGCTGATGTACGCCTCGCGCCGCGATCACATCGAGCGGGTCATTCGCCCGGCCCTGGAACGCGGCGCCATCGTGCTGTGCGACCGCTTCGCCGACAGCACCCGGGCCTATCAGGGGGCCGGCGGCGAGGCGCCGATCGGCTTGATCAAGGCGCTGGAGGAGCACGTGCTGGGCGGCACGGTTCCGGACCTGACCCTGATCTTCGACATCCCGGCCAAGACGGGCCTCGAACGCGCCATGGCCCGGGGCGGCGAGGCGCGCTTCGAGTTCAAGGGCCTGGAATTCCACCAGCGCCTGGGCGAGGCCTTCCTGGAGATCGCCCGCCGCGAACCCGAGCGCTGCGTGGTGATCGAGGCCGACGACGCGATCGACGCGGTCTGGGCCGACGTCTGGAACGCGGTCTCCAGCCGGCTGGGCCTGTAGACATGGACGCGCCTCCGCATCCTCGCGACGTGTTCGCCATCGATGGCGTCGAGGCCGCCGAGCTGGCCTTCCTGGACGCCCTGGACCGCGGCCGGCTGCACCACGCCTGGCTGCTGACCGGCCCAGAGGGCGTGGGCAAGGCGACCCTGGCCTATCGCATGGCCCGCCGCCTTCTGGGCGCGCGGCCCGATCCCGCCTTCGGCGCCCTGGGCTCGGCCCCGACCGATGTCGTCAGCCGCCAGGTCGCCGCGCGTTCGCATCCAGACCTGATGGTGCTGGAGCGTGAAACGGACGACGGCAAGGCCCGCAAGTCGATCCCGGTCGACGAGGCCCGCCTGCTGCCGGCCTTCTTCGCCAATTCGCCGGCCATTTCGCCCTACCGCGTGGCGATCATCGACGCGGCCGACGACCTGAACGTCAACGCCGCCAACGCCGTACTGAAGACTCTTGAAGAACCGCCGGCGCGGGGCGTGATCCTGCTGATCAGCCATTCGCCGGGGCGGCTTCTGCCCACGATCCGTTCGCGGTGTCGGCGCCTGGCCGTAACCGCGCCGAACCTGTCCCTGGCCGCGGCCATGGTCGAGCAGCGGGCCGGCGTCTCGGCCCACGAGGCCGACCGCCTGGCGCGGATGGCCAAGGGCGCGCCGGGCCGGGCGCTGCAACTGGCCGCCGCCGGAGCCCTGGAGGCCGACGACGCGGCGGGCGAGATCCTGCGCAAGCTGCCCGACCTGGATGAAGGCGCATTGCTGGCCATGGCCGACACCTTCCGGGGAGCCGAGGGCGTCGCGCGGTTTGAGCTCCTGTTCGACCGCCTGGGCGACCAGATCCACGCCATGGCCACCGGCATGGCCGGCGAGCGCACCCCGGCGGGCCTGGACCGCTGGGTCGCGGCCTGGGAGAAGATCGTCCGCGCGCCGGGCGAGGCCGAGGCCGTGAACCTGGACCGCGCCGACGTCTTCTGGACCGCGATCATGGACTTGCGCGCCGCCGCCCGGGCGGCCATGTGACCGCATGCTCATCGACAGCCACGTAAACCTGCACGCCCATCAGTACGACGAGGATCGCCAAGCGGTGATCGACCGCGCCCGCGCCGCCGGGATCGAACTGATGGTCACCATCTGCGACAAGATCCCGTCGTTCGAATCCGTCCATGCCATCGCCATGGCCAACGACGACATCTGGTGCACGGTCGGCGCTCACCCGCACGAGGCCAAGGACCATGTCGAGCTGACGACCGAGCGCCTGGTCGAGTTGGCCGGCCGCCCGAAGGTGATCGGCATCGGCGAGACCGGACTGGATTTCCACTACGATCTCAGCCCGCGCGAGGTGCAGGCCGACGTGTTCCGCGCCCACGTGGCCGCGGCCCGCCAGACCGGCCTGCCGCTGGTGGTCCACACCCGCGAGGCCGACGCGGTGATGGGCGACATCCTCGAGGAAGAGCACGCCAAGGCGCCGTTCAAGATCCTGATGCACTGCTACACCAGCGGTCCGGAGCTGGCGAAGCGGATGGCGACGCTGGGGGCGTGGTTCTCGGTCTCGGGCATCGCCACCTTCAAGCAGGCGCAGGAGGTCCGCGACATCATCGCCGACATGCCGGCCGACAAGATCATCCTCGAGACCGACTGCCCGTACCTGGCCCCCGTGCCGATGCGCGGCCGCCGCAACGAGCCGGCCTATCTGCCCCATGTGCTGGACAAGCTGGCCGAGGTCCGGGGCTGGACCCGGGCCGACGCCGAAGCCCGCACCGAGGACGCCTTCTTCACCCTGTTCGACCGGATCCCGCGACAATGACGGAACGGCTGGAGTTCACGATCCTGGGCTCCGGCTCGTCGGGCGGCGTGCCGCGCGCCGACGGCAATTGGGGCGATTGCGATCCGGCCGAGCCCAAGAACCTGCGCACCCGCTGCTCGATGCTGGTGCGCCGACCAGGCGGCGATCCGGCGACCGACACGACGGTCGTCGTCGACACCGCGCCGGACTTCCGGCTGCAGGCGGTGAGGGCGGAGGTCAAGCGCGTGGACGCCTGCCTGTTCACCCACGACCACGCCGACCAGGCCCACGGCATCGACGACCTGAGGCCGTTCTTCCTGAACCATCGCAGGCGCGTGCCGACCTATATGGACGCCTATACGACGGCCAGCCTGGAGCGGCGCTTCGACTACGTCTTCAAGAGCAACGGCGGCTATCCGGCCATCTGCGACGCCCATCCGATCCCGCCGCACGGCCAGCCCTGGCGGGTGGACGGCCCCAGCGGCGCGATCCCGGTGACCACCTTCGACGTCGACCACGGCGAGATCCGCGCCGTCGGCTACCGGTTCGGCAAGGTCGCCTACACCCCCGACGCCATCGGCTTCCCCGAGGAGAGCTGGGGCGCCCTGAGCGATCTCGACGTCTGGGTGGTGGACGCCCTGCGCTGGACGCCGCACCCGACCCACGCCCATGTTGGCCTGGCCCTGGAATGGATCGCCCGCGCCAAGCCGCGCCGCGCCATCCTGACCAATCTGCATATCGACCTGGATTTCAACGCCTTGGCGGCGAAACTTCCGCCGGGCGTCGAGCCGGCGTACGACGGGATGCGCTTCGAGGCCTGAGACCCGTCTTCAAACGGGTCGCCGAGATCGTATCCCCGCCTGGACTGGCCTAAGCTGTCCTCCTCCTCGGAGACTCGCCGTCATGCCCGCTGACTATTCCGAGAAGAACCGTCCCGATCCCGAGGCGCTGTTGGCGGTCGCCAGCAAGGCCGGCCGGGGGCGGTTGAAGGTGTTCCTGGGCATGGCGCCGGGCGTGGGCAAGACCTACGAGATGCTGCGCGCCGCCCGACGTCGCAAGGCCGACGGCCAGGACGTGCTGATCGGCCTGGTCGAGACCCACGGCCGTCGCGAGACCGAAAGCCTGCTGCGCGGCATGGAGGTGCTGCCGCGCAAGCCGATCGACCATCGCGGCCACGTGATGATGGAGTTCGACCTCGACACGGCGCTGGCCCGCAAGCCGGCCCTGCTGCTGGTCGACGAATACGCCCATTCCAACGCCCCGGGCTCGCGCCATCCCAAGCGCTGGCAGGATGTCGAGGAGCTGTTGGCGGCCGGCATCGACGTCTGGACGACGCTGAACGTCCAGCACCTGGAGAGCCTGGTCGACGTCGTTCAGCGCATCACCGGCGTGCGCCAGCGCGAGACCGTGCCCGACAGCGCCCTGTCGCGGGCCGACGCCATCGAGCTGATCGACATCACCCCGGACGAGCTGCGCGACCGGCTGACCGAGGGCAAGGTCTATGTGCCCGAGACCGCGCGCCTGGCCTCGGAGAACTTCTTCAAGGTCGAGAACCTCACGGCCTTGCGCGAGCTGGCCCTGCGTCGCGCGGCCCAGACCGTGGACGACCAGCTGGTCGCCGCCATGCGCGAAAAGGGGGTCGAGGGCCCATGGGCGGCGGGCGAGCGCATCCTGGTGCTGGTCGGCGGCGACGCCATGGCCAGCAGCCTGGTGCGCGCCGGCAGGCGGCTGTCGGACATGATGATGGACGCGCCGTGGACGGTGACCCATGTCGACCGCCTCGACCATCCGGTCACGGCCCCGGCGGCGACGGCGCGGCTGCGCGACGCCCTGAAACTGGCCGAGCAGCTGGGCGGCTCGACCGTGGTGCTCAGCGGGGCCGACATCGTCGCCACGGTGATGGCCTATGCCCGCCGCAACAACGTCACCCAGATCGTCATCGGCAAGTCGGCCGACAGCCGCTGGCGCGAGCTGCTGGGCCGGTCGCTGGCCGCCGCCCTGCTGCGCGAGGCGCGCGGCGCGGCGATCCATGTGGTCACCGAGGCGACGCATGAGCCGCTGGTCGAACCGCCCAGGCGTCGGCCGCCGGCCGGCTGGACCTCCTACCTGCTGGCCGCCGGCTGCGTCGCCGCGGCCACGCTCGTGGCCTGGGGCCTGGACGTCGCCTTCGACCGGGTGGACCTGGGGATGATCTTCCTGGCCGCCGTGCTGGCGGCCGGGGTCCTGCGCGGCCTGCGGCCGGCCCTGGCGGCGGCGACCGTGGCCTTCTTCGTCTACAACTATCTGTTCCTCGAACCGCGCCAGACCTTCGTGATCGGTTCGCCGACCGACTTCCTGACCCTGGTGGTGTTCTGGGCCGTGGCCCTAGCGGCCGGCGGTCTGGCCGGACGGGTGCGGGACCAGGGACGTGACGCCCAGCGGCGGGCCTCGGCCGTCTCGGCCCTGCTGGCGGCCAGCCGCACCTTCTCGGCGGCGGCCGGGCGCGGGGCCGCGGCCAAGGCCCTGGCCGAACAGACCGCGGCGGCCGTGGGGGCCAAGGCCGTGGTGCTGCTGCCCACCAACGGCGAACTGCAGGCGATGGCCGGAGCGCCGACCCTCGACGAACTGGACGCCGCGCCCATGGCCGCCGCCCGCTGGGCCTGGGAGAAGGGCGAGGCGGCCGGTTTCGGCACCGGCACCCTGCCGCAGACCCGTTGGACCTTCTGGCCGCTGGAAGGGGTGCGTTCCCGGGCCGGGGTGGCCGGGGTCGAGGCGGGCGCGATGGTCGCCGGGTCGGAGGACGAACGCCTGCTGCTGGCGCTGCTGGAGCAGGGCGCCGTGGCGCTGGAACGGGCGGAACTGGCGAGCGAGGCCGTCGAGACCGAAACCCTGCGCCGCGCCGATCGCTTCCGCTCGGCCCTGCTCAACTCGATCAGCCACGACCTGCGCACGCCGCTGTCGACCGTGCTGGGGGCCTCCACCACCTTGCTCGACTTCGGCAAGGGCATGACCACGGCCGTGCGCGACGACCTGCTGCTCAGCATCCGCGAGGAGGCCGAGCGGCTGAACCGCTATGTGGGCAACCTGCTGGACATGACCCGGCTGGAGGGCGGGGCGCTGCGGCTGCGCACCGACTGGACGGATGTTCGCGACGTGCTGGGCGCGGCCGCCGAGCGCGTCTCGCGCCGGCTGGGCGACCGGGCGCTAGTGCGCGACTTCCCCGGCGAGCTCAGCCTGGTGCATGCCGACTCCAGCCTGCTGGAGCAGGCCGTGGTCAACATCCTGGAGAACGCCATCGCCTACAGTCCGCCGGACACCCGGATCGAGATGGCCGCCTACGAAGACCGCGCCAATGTGGTGATCAGCATCGAGGACGAGGGCAGGGGCATTCCGACGGCCGAACTAGAGCAGGTTTTCGAGAAGTTCCGCCGCATGGAGGAGCCCACCGACCGCAACCAGGGCGCGGGGCTTGGCCTGTCGATCTCCAAGGGCTTCGTCGACGCCATGGGCGGGCGCATCGCCGCCGCCAGCCCGATCCACGACGGCAAGGGCACACGGATCCTGATCAGCCTGCCCAAGGCCGTCGCGACTCCGCATCATCTGCTATGACAGTCCCATGAGTCCTGTCCGCCAGCGCATCCTGATCATCGACGACGAGCCGCAGATTCACCGGTTCCTAGGCCCGGCCATGGACGCGGCCGGCTACGAGCCCCTGCGCGCCGACAGCGGCCAGGAGGGCCTGCGCGGCATCGCCCTGTGGTCGCCCGACGCCGTGGTGCTGGACCTGGGCCTGCCGGACATGGACGGCAAGGACGTGCTGGAAAAGGCCCGCGCCTTCTACGAAGGTCCGATCGTCATCCTGTCGGCCCGCGACCGCGAGCCCGAGAAGATCCAGGCCCTGGACCTGGGCGCCAACGACTATGTGGAAAAACCCTTCGGAGTCGGGGAGTTGCTGGCGCGTCTTCGCGTCGCGCTGCGCCAGCGCGGCCAGACTCAAGGACCCCTGGTCCCCATCCGGGCGGGCGGGGTCGAGATCGACCTCGAAAAGCACCTGGTGACCCGTGACGGGGCCGTGGTGAAGATCTCGCCGCGCGAATACGAGGTCCTGGCCCGTCTGGCCCAGGCGCGCGGCAAGGTGCTGACCCACAAGGACCTGCTGACCGCCGTCTGGGGCCCGGCCCACGCCCACGACACCCAGTACCTGCGCGTGTTCGTCGGCCAGCTGCGCCAGAAGCTGGAAGCCGACCCGTCGACCCCGAAGATGATCCTGACCGAACCGGGGATCGGCTACCGGTTCATCGGCGACTGACAACACATGATCGTCAGCCAAGTATCGACGACATTTCAACGCCGTATAACGGAATCCTAGTCTCGTTCAGCGAGGGCGGCGACTCCGGCGGACGTGATCACCCAGCCGCCACCGGTACGCTCCGCCAGGCCGAGATCGGTCAGCGCTCGCGCATCGGCGATGTTGATCCAATCGACCGCATCGCCAGCCTTCTTCCTGGCCAGGTTCTTCAACGCCACCAACTGGCTCGGCGAGAGCATCATGCTATTGGCCGCCAGACAGGGGATCGGGCGACACCATCGCCCGTCGCCCGCTCACACGTTCCAACTCCTGCTGCATGCGCAGAACCTGGCCGCCCAGGCTTGTGACGTCGTCCTGGAGTTGGGCGTTGCGACGCTTCAGGTAATCGTTCTCCCGGCGAAGGGTCTGGGCGTCCTCGTCCGTCATGCCTCGACCTCGTCAGGAGTTGTCGCCGCAACCGCGCGGATCACCGCGCGCAGCAGCGCGGCGCGATGAGGCGAAAGCTCGGGATCCTTGAGCTCCAGGCGGGCGCCCTCGGCGATCCTGCCCTGGTGACGGTTTCCCAGGAACATGGTCTCGGCGCGAATTTCCTGCGCCGTAATCCTATGGATGCCGATGAGTTCGAGCAGGGCGGTCCAACGCGTCGTCTGGCGCGTGTCCGGATGGTCGGACATGAAGTCCTTTCAGGCCGGCGATCCCGCATGGCGCGGGGCGATCACGGGCTCCGCCCACTATAGCGCGCCCGCGCTCCAATAGCTCCGGCGCTTTTTTTGGCAGCCCTGGAAAGGCCTAGGGTTTCGGTGCGGCCACGAGGCGGTTGAGGTTGGCCGGATACCGCTCCGCCAGGAAGGCCGCCTTGTCGGCCAAGGCCTTGTCGCCGTAAGCCTCGGCGGCGGCGGTGAACAGCGGCAGCGCCTCGGACGAGGCGTCCTCGGGCTTCAGTTCCGGATGGGGAAAGCTGGCTTCCTTGCCGACATACGGCGCCAGGAAGTCGAAGGCCGCGCGCAGGCCGCGGCCGTCGGCGGTCCGGTAGCGCCAGAGGTCCAGCTCCACGCAGCGCCCGAACTGCGCCGTGCCGACCAGGGCTTCCAGGGCGAAGTAGCTGTAGTGCAGGGCGCGGGTGCGCTTCAGCTCCAGCGGCAGCGAACCGTCCGGCGCGACCTGGGTCTTGATCCGCCGAGCGCCGGCCTCGGCGACCACCTGACGGGTCACGGCGTCCTGCCGGGCGAACAGCGAGAAGCCGGCAAGCTGGTAGTCGAACCAGATGCCGTGGTTGTTGGCGGCGGCCTGTTCCTCGCGGCCATTGGGATCGGTGCGCATCCAGGTGGTGTAGTCGGCGAACCAGCGCTCGAGGCCCTTCTGGTCGGCGTCCGACAGGGCCTTGGACGGAGCCAGGAGACCCACGCCTTCGATCACCTTGAGCAGACGGTAGGTGTCGAGCACGCCCTCGGCCCGGCCGGTGCTGCCGCCCGGCACGCCCTGGGCGTACTTGGTGTTGGGGTTCATCCGGGTGGCCGGATCCAGGAACCAGACGCGCAGCAACTGGGCGGCCTTGGTGGCGTAGCGGGCGTCGTCGGTGAACCAGTAGGCCAGGGACAGGGCCTCGACCGAGGCGCTCATGGCGTCCAGGTCGGAGACGTCGAAGGCGTTGGTGGCCCGCTCAGGATTGAACTCGCCGTCGCGGCGCAGATAGGGCTCGCCATTGGGCTTGCTGGGGTCGGGCCACCAGTAGGGACCCATCGAGATGTAGTCGTGCTTGTCGCCGCTGGGCGGGGTGCGGGTCTTGTCGACGACCGTATAGGTCGGGCCGGCCAGCGCGGCGTCGGCGCGCTTGATCACGGCGGCGTAGGCGGCGGCGATCGCGGGGTCGGCGCGGTGGGCCTTGGCGTATTCCAGGCCCTCGGGACTCCAGCGGAAGAGGCGGCGACCGCCGAAGGCCGCGGCGGTTCCGTCATCGCCCTTGCAGACGCCGGCCGGGGCGGAGGGGACCGTCGGCTCGGCGGCGAAAGCGGGAACGACCGCGCTCAGCGACAACAGGGCCACGAGGCCGACGAGGGCCGTTTTCGTTCGCATGGTCAGCATCCCCAATCCGTCGACGCGCCTTGGACTCGGCGTCGGTTCGGCCGGCACCATAACGGGTCCGGTCAGCCGCGCAAGCAATTGGCCTGACCAAATGCTGGATTTGGTCAGTTAAGTCGTCGCGCTCCGCCAATCGGCGCCGGACGCCGCGAACAGCCGCACCGCGTCGGCCAGGCGCTGGCCCTGGGCGCGCACCCGCGAGACCTGGACCTCGTGGACCCGGCGCTGGGCGTCCAGCACCTCCAGCAGCGTGCCGCCGCCCTTGTCGTAGGCGACGCGGGCCAGACGCAGGCTCTCGCCGGCCTGGGCCTCGGAACGGCCATAGGCGGCGATGGCCGCGTCGTCGGCCGCCAGGGCCGACAGGGCGTCGGCCACCTGGGCGAAGGCGGTCAGGACAGTCTGCTGGTAGCGGGCCGAGGAGGCCACGGCCGCCTCGCGCGCCTGTTGCCGACGGGCCTTCAGCGCGCCGCCGTTGAAGATCGGCGCGGTCAGCCCGGCCCCGACGTTCCAGGCGGTGGCGTCGTAGAAGAAGAAGTCCGACGGGTTCAGCGAGCCCTGGGTCAGGGACGCGGTCAGCTTGACGTTCGGATAGAGGTCGGCGGTCGCCACCCCGATGTCGGCGGTGGCGGCGTGCAGATCGGCCTCGGCGGCCAGGATGTCCGGACGCTTGCGGACCAGGGCCGAGGGCAGGGCGACCGGCACGGGCGCGGCCAGGTTCAGGTCGGCCAGGGTGAAGTCCGGCGCGGTCCAGTCGGCGGGCGCGTGGCCGACCAGCAGGGCCAGGGCGTGGCGGGCGGCGGCAAGTTGCCCCTGCAGCGGCGGCAGAAGGGCGCGGTCCTGCTCCAGTTGGCTCTGTGCCGAGACCCGCGCCGTGGCGGTCGAACCGCCCAGGGTGTTGGCCTTGTGGACCAGGTCGATATTGGCCTGGTCGGCGACGATCATCTGGGTCACCGCCTCGATCTGGGCATTGAGCGTGGCGATGGTCAGGGCCTGCAGGGCGACATTGGCCGTCAGGGTCAGATAGGCCGCATCGCCGCGCCGGGTCTGGGCCTCGACCCGAGCCGCCGCGCCCTCGATCCGGCGCTTGGCGCCGCCGAACAGGTCGAGGTCGAAGCCGACCGCGCCGCCCACCGAATAGAGGTTGAAGGTCGGGTTCTCCAGCTTGACGTCGCCGAAGCTGGTGAAGCCGAAGGCCTGCAGGTTGGCGCGCTCGCGGTTGACGCCGGCGGTGGCGTCGACCCGCGGGCCGGCCGCGCCCCGCGCCTGGGCCAGGGCCGACTGCGATTGACGCAGGGTGGCGTCGGCCTCGGCCAGGGTCGGGCTGTCGGCCAGGGCCTGGAGGATCGTGGCGTCCAGCGCCGGCGAGCCCAGGGCCGTCCACCACGGACCGGCCGTGGCGGCGGCGTCCAGGCGAGCCTCGGCGGGCGCGGCCTCGCCCTGGGCGGCATAGCCCGGGGTCTTGGGCGCATCCGGCTGGGCGAAGTTCGGCCCCACGGTCGTGCAGGCGCCGGCCAGGACGGCCAGGCTGACGGAGGCGGCGAGGGCGGCGAAGCGCTTAGTGTTCGGCGACATGGACGGTCTCTTCCCCCGCGGATTTCTTCTTGGGGGTTCGCATCAGGAGGATCATGGGGGCGCACAGGATGGTGATGCCCAGCATCAGCTGGAAATCGTCGATGTAGGACAGCATCGAGGCCTGGCGTGTGATCACGGCGTTGAACCGGGCCATGGCGTCGGTCGTGGCGAAGACCAGCGGCGCATAGGCCTGGAACAGCGGGTTGTCGGGCCGGGCGTGCTCGACCAGCTTGGCGTGGTGCACCTCGATGCCGCTGACGAACCGGGCCTGCATGATCGAGATGCCGGCCGCCGAGCCGATGTTGCGGATCAGGGTGAACAGGCCCGCGCCTTCGGCCCGGTGCTGCGGCCGCACGGTGGCGAAGGCGATGGTGCTGAGCGGCACGAAGATCAGGCCCGTGCCGACGCCCGACAGGAAGCCCGAGACGATGATCAGGTGGGTGTCCATGCCCAGGCTGAACTGGGTCATCATCCACAGCGACACGGCGCTGACCGACAGGCCGATCAAGAGGATGAGCTTGATGCTCATCCGGCCGATCAGCTGGCCGACGGCGAACATGGCGATGAACGAGCCGATGCCGCGCGGCATGCTGACCAGGCCGGTGAAGGCCACCGGATAGCCCAGCAGGTTCTGCATCATCGGCGGCAGCAGGGCGAGCACGCTGTAGAGCAGGATGCCGATGAAGAAGCCGAACACGCAGCAGGTGATGAAGTTGGTGTCGGCCAGCAAGGCGCGGTCGACGAACGGCTTCTTGGCGGTCGCCAGTTGCACGCCGAAGATCCACAGCGCGACGATGCCGACGATCAGGTAGGTCCAGATCTCGGTCGAGGCGAACCAGTCCTGGCTGGGGCCGCGGTCCAGCATCATCTGGAAGCCGCCGATGGCCAGGGCCAGGCTGGCGAAGCCCAGCACGTCGAACCGGCGCTTCTCGGCGCTCTTCTTCTCGGACAGGAACAGGAACACCCCGGCGAAGGCCAGGATGCCGATCGGCAGGTTGATGAAGAACACCCAACGCCAATCGAGATTGTCGGTCAGCCAACCGCCCAGGGCCGGACCCAGGATCGGACCCAGCACCGCCCCGGCGCCCCAGATGGCCATGGCCGAGCCGTGCTTCTCGGGCGGGTTGATGTCGAGCAGCACCGCCTGGGACAGTGGGATCAGGGCCGCGCCGAACAAGCCCTGCAGCAGGCGGAAGAGCACGATCTCGACCAGGCTGCCGGCGATGCCGCACAGCATCGAGGCGGCCGTGAAGCCGGCGATCGACACCAGGAACACCATCTTGCGGCCCACCCGATCGGCCAGGAAGCCGGTCAGCGGGGTCATGATCGTGGCGGCGACGATGTAGGAGGTCAGCACCCAGGTGATCTGCTCGGCCGAGGCCGAGACGCTGCCCTGGATGTGCGGCAGGGCGACGTTGGCGATCGTCGTGTCCAGCGAGTTCATGATCGTCGCCAGCATGACCGAGATCGTGATCGCGACCCGGTTGGCCGCGTCGCCCTTGCCGTTGCCGGCGCCGGTCATTTCGCGCCCTGATCCTTGGCGGCGTCCTTAGCGGAGCGGACGTCGACCTTGGCCTTGGCGCTGAGGCCGGCGCTCAGGTGCGGGGCGCTCTCGTCGAGAGCCAGGCGGACGGGCAGGCGCTGGACCACCTTGACCCAGTTGCCGGTGGCGTTCTCGGGCGGCAACAGGGCGAAGCTCGAACCGGTGCCGGGGCTGAAGCTGACCACATGGGCTTTCAGCGGCCGGTCATAGGCGTCGACCTTGACCGTCGCCGGCTGGCCGATCCGCATGTGGGCCAGCTGGTCTTCCTTGAAGTTGGCCTCGATCCAGGGCTGGCCCGAGACCAACCAGAACAGGGTCTGGGAGGCGGCGACCCGGTTGCCGACCTGCAGCTGCTCGACCTTGGTCACCACGCCGTCGGCGGGGGCGACGATGGTCGCATAGCTCAGATCCAGTTTGGCGCGGTCGAGGTCGGCCTGGGCCTGCATCACCTTGGGCTGCCGGTCGGCGGCCACGTCGATGCGACCGCCGATATCGGCCAGGGCCGAGGCGATCTGCTGGCGCACGACGGCGATCTGGCGGCGGGCCTGCTCGGCGGCGTGGGCGGCCTCGTCGGCCTGGGCCCTGGTGGTGACGCCGGCGGCGGCCAGGGCTTGCTGGCGAGCGGCTTCGCGCTGGGTGTAGGCGACGGTTTCCTGAGCGGCGGCCAGGTCGGCGTTGCGCTGGTCGTAGACGGCGCGCGAACCCTGCGTCTCGAAGCGGGCGGCGGCCAGGGCGGCTTCGGCCTGGGCGACGGCGACCTGGAAGTCGGCAGGGTCGAGGCGGAACAGGACCTGGCCCTTCCTGACCGTCTGGTTCTCTCCGACGTCGATCTCGATCACCCGCCCCGCCACGCTGGGGCTGATGGCGGCCCGAGCCGCCTGGACATAGGCGTCGTCGGTCGTCTCGAACTTGCCGCCGGTCAGGATGAAGAACGCGACGATGGCCAGCACGACCAGCGGACCGCCGATCATCAGCGGCCAGCGCAGCCTTTGGCCCAAGGTTCGCTGCCGGCGCTTCCGGGCCGCTTCTTCCTCGACCTCGGCGATCGCCTGATAACCTTCCGCGTCGCTCACGCAATGCTCCACGCCCAAGCGGCCAGCGCTCAAGCCGGCCGCGGATCACACACAGTTTGATGAGGAGGGCCGGGGAGGGCCTTGCCTTGACCGCGAGATAGGACTCCCGAGGTCATGAGCAAAATGATATTCCGTCACAGCAATCATGAATGATGCGCATTTCAAGACTCTCGACCTCAACCTGCTGCGGGTGTTCGACGCCCTGCTGGAGGAAGAGAGCGCGACCCGAGCGGGCTCCAAGCTGGGCCTGACCCAGTCGGCGATCAGCCACGCCCTGGGCCGCCTGCGCCTGTCGCTGGGCGACGACCTGTTCGTGCGGGGGCCGTCAGGCCTGCGGGCGACCCCGCGCGCCGTCGAGATGGGCGGACCGGTTCGGGCGGCCCTGAAGCTGTTGGAGACAGCCGTCACGGCCTCGCGTTTCGATCCGGCCGCCGACCAGCGAACCTTTCATGTCAGCGCCAGCGCCTATCTCTGCTCGGTCCTCATGCCCGGCGTCGTGCGGCGCGTGCAGGCGCAGGCGCCGGGCGTGAAGCTGCGCATCGGCGGGATCGAGGGCCCCTTGGTCGAGGATCTCGATCGCGGACGGCTGGACATGGTGATCGGCGGATTCGAGCATGTGGCGCCGCGCTTCGTCCACACGCCGCTGTTCACGGAGACCGGGGTCTGGGTGATCCGTGTCGACCATCCCGTCGCCCAGGCGGCCGGCGATGGCGAGATCACGCCGCAGGCCCTGGCCGGCGTGCCCTATCTGGTCGTCTCCGGCGGTCAGGAGAACGAGGAGACGCGACGGGGATCGCGGCGCGAGCTGGGCCTTCGACGCATCACCAGCTGGAGCGACGACTACGCCCTGCCGTCGATGCGCGGGCTCAAGGGGCCGGTCACGGTGCCGGACGCTTCCTCGGCCCTGGTGATGGTCAGCCAGACGGACATGGCGGCCCTGCTGCCCCGACGGTTGGCGACCCTCGCGGCGGATCGTGGAGCCGTCGTCCTGGTGGAGCCGAGCCGACACCCCGAGCCGGCCCAGTTCGGAGCGGTGATCCGGGGCGGCGAGAGCGAGGCGGGACCGGTGGCCTGGCTTATGCGTCTGGTCAGCGAGGCCGCGGCGGACCTGTGAAGGCCACTCGCGGACTTGACGAATGACGAGGCAAGCGCAACCTGCCCGGGTAAGACGTGGCCGATTCTCCACAGTCCGGCGCCCATGCCTGAATATCCTTGGCCGAGTAGGTCGTTTTCCGTGCCTGCAAGAGGGGTTCGCCTGATTTCAGATCGGGCGGGACGCCTTGATAACGGTGGGCGGTCTTGAAGAAACATCCCACGCATTGCTTTGGTGTCTGTCGCGCGGTCCCCGCGTAGCGAGGACGGCTCCTAAATACACGCGCGCTGTTCGTTCGAGGCCCCGGAAAATTCACGCAACGGTCGGTCGCCGGCTCCGCCCTCCAGCCGCTCGTTCGATCAGTTGTCACCTGAGTCGACCCAAACAGCGTTTCGCCCGTTCTAGTCTGGTGTTGTCCTGAGATTCGCCTGCGGGGAGTCAGTCGTGGCGCAGCTTGAACTCCGAGGCTATGGTCGCTTCGTCGCCGACATCCGAACGGCCCGACCCGTCCGTATCTGCTCGCACCCTGTTTTCGCAGCGACATGCCGATGACAAACCTTGAGATCCGAGTAGCCGCACTGCAGTTCCTCAGCCTTCGCCTTTGCGCGGCGCTGTCGCTGGAACAGCTTGAGGAAATTCGGCAGTCGACCCTGGACGGGGTGAGGGCGTCGGACATCGAGTCCCTGCAGATGCAGTCGGAGTTCCTGAAGCTGCTCGACGACGCCATCGACCGCGCCCGCCAGAAGCAGGCCGCCACGAGCGAGATCAAAAGTTCCGTCCACCTGGCCTGACCGGACCTGGTCGGGAGAACGTGGCCGTAAGGATTTTCTCGCGCCATTCGAGGGTTTGACCTGATGGCGCTCGAGCCGCCGTGGCCGCAATCTGGCTTGGCTCGCTCGCCAAGGCGTCACCCCCGATTTCCCTTGGCAAGCCGCGGTTCGCTCATCCCCCAAGAGCGCGGCCGTGGTCGCGGGTCGAGAGCCGGCCCACATGTCCCGACGCATGTGCTGGGCCGGCTCTCCCACGCGTCCTTCCCTCCACCTCCGTCCGACAGGTTCAGTCCTCGCCCTCGGGCAGGAACGGGGCCCAGGCCTCCAGGGCCAGGCCCGGTTCGGCGTTGCGCAGCGACAGATGCCCTTTGAGGAACTCCAGGCGCAGGCGCATGCCTTCGAGCCCGACGCCGGGAACGCTGTCGCGTCTCGGCGGCAGGCCCGAGCCGAAATCGCGAACGGTCAGCAGGACCATCTCGCCGGCGACCCGCAGCCTTACGACCGCCTGCTGGCTGCCGGAATGACTATGGACGTTGGCCAGGGCTTCCTGCACCACGCGGTAGAGCGCGATCTCGGTGGCGTGGGACAGTCGCGGGAAATCGTCGGGGATGTCGATCGTCACCGCCACGTCCGCGCGTCGCGAGAAGCCGGTCGCGAACTGCCGGATCGCCGCCGCCAGCCCCAGATGCTCCAACGCCGGGGGATGCAGCAGATAGGCGAAGCTGCGGATTTCGTCCAAGGCGCTGGACAACAGCCCCGACACCTCGTCGCGCACCAGGCCGGTGCTGACCGGATCCTTGGCGTCCAGCCGCCGCAGCATCAGCTTCGCGCCCGCCAGATGCTGGGCGGTGCTGTCGTGCAGCTCGCGCGCGATGCGCCGTCGTTCGGAATCCTCGGCACGCAGCAGACGCGCCGTGGCCTCCCGCAGTCCCATTTCGGCCCGTCGCTGGATGGAGATGTCCTCGTGGGCGACGATCAGGAAGGGCCGGTCCAGATGACCGACGCGGACGGCTGACAGCTTCACCCAGCGTGAACCGGTGTCCAGCGGCATGACATATTCATGCCGGAAGGGGCCGTCTCCTCCAGCGATCAGCGCCCGCAGGCCGGCGGCCACCGTATCGCCGCCCGGCGTGCCCAGCCGGTCGCAGAAACCCAGATAGTTGCAGCCGACGCCATTGTTGACGGGCTTGAGGTCGTTGAGATTGATGAACTGGACCCAGGCGTCGTTGACGGCGACGATCTCGCCCCGTGCATCCAGCACCGCGACGTTCGCCGTGAACGCGTCCAGGGCGGACTCGTAGAACGCCGGGTCGAACCCACCGGCCATGCTGTCGCCCGTGTGCATTCGACAGAGTCCCGGGTTGACTAGGCCTCGATCAGCTTGTTGCGGATCGCATAGCGCACGATGTCCGCCAGCGAATGGGCGCCCAGCTTTCGCATGATGTTGCCGCGGTGGCTCTCGACGGTCTTGACGCTGATGTCGAGCATCGAGGCGATGACCTTGTTGCTGCGGGACTCGGCCAGCAGCTGAACGATCAGCAGCTCGCGCGTCGTCAGGGTCTCGGACCCCTCGATGACTTCCCCAAGTCCGTGCCCGCCCGGCGACAGGTAGCCGCGCAGCACGGCGTCGGTGATCCCCGGGCAGAAGTAGGGCTTGTGGTTCAGCAGGGACGCCACGGCGGCGATGATGTTGTCGGTCGAGGCCGACTTGAGCACGAAGCCCCGCGCGCCGGCGCTGAACACCTCGCGCACCAGCTGTTCGCTGTCGTGCATGGTGAAGATCAGCAGTTCGGTATGGGTCTTCAGCTTGCGGACGTCGCGAGCGACGATCACGCCGCTCAGGTCGGGCATGCTGATATCCAGGATCATGACGTCCGGGACCAGCTCCTTGGCCAGGCGGACGGCATCACGTCCGTTCGAAGCTTCGCCGCAGATCGTCCAGCCCGGTTGAGACTCCAGCGCCTCGCGCAGCCCTGCCCGGACGATCGAGTGATCGTCGGCGAGCAGAATGGTCGGGGCGCTAGGCAAGGGCATCTTCGATTCCAGCTCCGATGGCAATGCACACTATAATTGTCAGCTTTTAGCTGAAATGCTTGCGGAATTTTCTGCGCGAGGTTGTGAAACACCCCATCGGTGAACTTGTGGTCGCACAGCGAAACTCGTGTGCATTCCCGAGCCAGGTCAGGGCGTCGTGGCGGCCGAGCAGGCCGTCAGGCGAGGGGGCTTTTCCCGAGCAGAACTGATTGACGGGCTTCTCGTCGACCGCTTCCGCCACATCGGTGGAAGAGATCGCTTCAAAGTTCCGGGAAGATCGAAGATAGGCCCTAGTGCGCGGGCCCGCGTCCGGCGTGATCGGACCGATCGACGCCACGGTCGACGCCTGGGGTCTTTCCGCCGCGAATGTCGGCGAAATATCCAATCCCCCGACAAAAAGCGCCTCGCCCGTGAAGGCTGTGGCCACCCTACCCATTCAAGAACTCTTCCCTCTATCCGGAAAGTACGGTTGCAGTGCCTTGAGGTAGTAATCTACCGGGTAAAACCCTTAGTCGGCCCTCATAAATCCCCCGATGGTTTGACGCTCGGGCCTATCCACGAGGGAAATACTGGTGCTTCCGGAAAGCGGGTAGGACTTCACCTGATTGTTCCGACCCGACCGGCGCCCAAAGTTGACGGCATGCGCGTTGAAGGCCGTCCGTCATGCGAAGCCTGATCCTCTGTGGAATTCTTATCGCTTCGCCGACCGCCTTGTGGGCGCAGGACGTCGAGGTTTCCGCTACGAGCCTGCGGACGCCGGTTGAACAAGTCGGCAAGCTGAAGCCGAGCTTCGTGGTCATGCCGATCCCCCTGTCCAACCCCGCGATCGGCAGCGGCCTGGGCGTGGCCGCCCTAGCCATCTACCAGCCTCGAGGCTCTGAACGGCCTTGGACCAGCGGCGCGGGCGGGCTCTACACCGACACCAAGAGCTGGGGCGCCGCGGTGTTCCAGAAGGCTTATCTCGGCGGCGACAAATATCGGGTCACCGCCGGGGTGGGGACGGGCGTCTTCAACGTCGACTTCTACGGCATCGGTTCGGATGCGGGCTCCGACGGACGCTCGGTCAAGCTCGAGCAGAAGACCAGCGGCGCCGTCGTCGAGGTGCTGGCCCGCTTGCGCAAGAACGTCCACGGCGGCCTTCGCTACCGCTACATCAAGATGGACTCGACGTTCGACACCACCAGCCTGTTGCCGCAGTTCGAACTGCCGCCGATCGAGCTTCAGAGCCAGGTTTCGCAGCTGGGCCTTTCTGGAGAGTTCGACACGCGGGACAGCGAGTACTTCCCCCGGTCGGGCGTCTACGCCAACGCCCAGTGGCTGGTGTCCGACGACGTCCTGGGCAGCGACTTCGACTATCCCCGGTTCACCGGCGCGGCGAACGGCTATCACAGCGTCAACGACAAGACCGTGCTGGCTTGGCGCGGATCGGTCTGCCGGTCCGGCGAGGGCGCCCCCTTCTACGACCTGTGCAACTACGGCCAGAGCAACGACCTGCGCGGCTACACCGCTGGGCAATATCGCGACCACGCGATGTTCGCGGTCCAGGCCGAAGTGCGGCGCAAGATCTACAAGCGCTTCGGCGCGGTGGCCTTCGTCGGGGTCGGCGAGGTGTCCACCGAGTTCTCGAAGATGAACACCAAGGACCTTCTGCCGGCGGCCGGGATCGGCGCGCGGTTCGAGGCCTCCACGAAGTACCACGTCAATCTCAGCATCGACTACGCCGTCGGGGACGGCTCCTCGGCCCTCTACTTCTATGTCGGCGAGGCCTTCTGATGGACCGCGCGATCCTTCGCCGCGGCCAGGTCACCAGATTCCTTTGAGTTTCCCCGGGGCCGAGGCCCCATCTCCTGGAGGTCCTTACATGCGTAGACTCGTCCTCATCACCGCCGTGGCGCTGCTGTCCGCGTCCGCCGCGAACGCCCAGCAACTGCTCGCCGACGCCAACAAGGACGGCAAGGTGACCCAGAAGGAATACCAGGACAGTCGCCGAACCTTCCTGATGCGCGCCGACAAGGACAAGGACGGCAAGCTCAGCAAGGCCGAATGGGACCGGGGCGCAGAGCAGGTTCGCAACGAGGTTCGCGCGGAGGGCGTCGACGGCTGGCCGAAGATCGGCAAGGCGGGGCTCTTCGATATGCTGGACACCAACAAGGACGGCTTCGTGACTCCGACCGAGATCGACGCCTATTACGGCCCGAGGTTCGCCACGTTCGACACGAACCACGACGGCGTCGTCACCCGCTCCGAGGCCAACGCGGCCGAGAAGGCGGCCCGCAAGTAGGGCGCCGCTCGGCGGTCTTCAGACGCGTTCCTGAACTGTCACGGCCCGTCGACCACCGCCGGCGGGCCGGCGTTCGTCGCCCCTAGAGCGTCTTGTCCCGAAACAGCCGCGACCAGTCGTCCTTCATGCTGACGACCGTCCAGCCCCGATCGATCGCCGTGCTCAGGGCCACGTCCAGCTTTCCGACGTGGGTGTCCTTGTCATAGGCGTATTCGCGCTCGGGATCGTCGTGATGCAGCAGCATCGGCAGCCGCCGGCCTGGGCCCGAGGCGGTGTATTCCAGCATCGCCAGGTCGCCGTCGGAATTGCCGAACGCCAGGATCGGTCGCCGGCCGATGTGGAGGGCGATGTTGACCGGCTTTTCCGCGTACTCGTTGAACGACTGCAGCTCGGGCAGCTTGCGGATTTCGCCGCGGCGACCGTTCAGGCGAAACTCGGTCTTGCCGCTGGAGCCGATCACCCGTTCGCGCGGCACGCCGTACGTCTGCTCGCTGAACATCCGCACGACGTCGACCCCGCCGGCGGTGACGATGAAATTGCGGAAATCGTTGGCCGCCAGATAGGTCAGCAGCTCGCGCATCGGCTGGTAGGCGAGGGCGGTGTAGGGCCTGTCGAAACGAGGATGCCGCGCCTCGACCAGCCATGTCGCGACGTCCAGCGCGAAAGCCTCCTCGGTGGCGTGGGCGTGCAGGTGCAGCAGCAGCTCGATCACGGCTTGCTTTCCGCAGGCGGCCAGCGCGGGCAGATCCTGATTGAGGAAGGCCTGGAAGACCGGCTTGGCGGCCAGTTCGGGATGCGAGGTCGCCATGTGCTTGGCGCGGTCCAGGGCGAACATGCCCTGGGCGTAGAGGGGGTGCTCGACCCACAGGGTGCCGTCGTTGTCGAACACGGCGATGCGATCGGCCGGGGCGACATAGTCGCGGCCGCCGGGGCGCGTGACCCGCGCGACGAAGTCCAGGATCTTCCGCCTGGGCGAGGTGTCGGACCAACTCGGTAATGGCACTTTGGTCATGGTCGCCTCCGAGCGGCTCAGGCGCGGGATCTGACAATGCAGCGGAAGCCCACATGCGACGCCGAGGTGTCGATCGGCTGCGCGTGTCGCGCCGCCGGCCGGTAGCGTTTGCAGTAACTCGGCGCGCACAGGTGCGAGCCGCCCTTGAGCACCTTCCTGGGGATGCCAAGCCCGTCGGTCTCGCAACTGGCCTCCTCGAGCCCGCCCCTTGGATTCTTGGCGGCGCAGCAGCGGGGCGCCGCGTCCCCCGCATCGGGCGTCGACCACCAGTCCGCCGTCCACTCCCAGGTGTTGCCGATCATGTCGTAAAGGCCGTGACCATTGGGCGGATAGGCCCCGACCGGCGACGTCCGGGCCCAACCGTCGTCCAGGGTGTTCTGATGGGGGAATACGCCCTGCCAGGTGTTGGCCCTGTGGCGACCGTCCTGCAGGAACGTGTCGCCCCAGGCGAACTCCGCGTCCTCGAGCCCGCCGCGGGCGGCTAGTTCCCACTCGGCCTCGGTGGGGATTTCGACCCCGGCCCAAGCAGCGTAGGCCAGCACGTCGACCCAGGCGACGTGGACCACGGGATGGTCGCCCAAGCCGTCGACATCGCTGCCGGGGCCATAGGGACGCCGCCAGTTGGCGCCCTGGACGAAGGCCCACCATTGCAGGGGATGGCGAAGGTCGACGGGGCCGCGCGGCGGGGTGAACACCATCGACGAGGCGACCAGCAGCGCCGGGTCGGCGCCAGGATAGTCGTTCGGATCGGGCGGCAGCTCGGCGAAGGTGACGTAGTCCGTGGCCTCCACGAACTGGGCGAACTGCCGATTGGTCACCGGGCCGGGGTCGATCCAGAACCCGTCGACCGAGACCCGGCGCGCCGGCCGCTCCTCGGGATAGTGATGGTCGGAGCCCATGGTGAAGACGCCGCCAGGGATCCAGGTCATCGCTTCCCGGAGCGGCCGGCGCCAAGTCTTCGCGGAGGGGGCGGAATCGCCAAGGTTCTTCATGCGCGCCCCGTCAGTCGTGAGCGGCTGCGAACGGGACGTCTGACTCTGGCATGGCCCGCCTTCACCGCAAGGTCTCTACTAGTGACCATGGGCGGCGACGCTGATCGATCAGGCGATCCCCCGGGGTCGGAATGGAAGATTCCCTATCGATCCGCCCGTCAGTGCAGGTTTCTCCCCGAGCGTCTCGGCGCTTCGCCGGATAGCGCCCGCGCGCCAAACGCCCTTTGCTAGCGCCCCTCGAAGCCCTTCGCCGCGAGTTCGTCCATGGAAATGTTGCTGCGCGAATGCGCCAACTACGTCGCGCTCGCCGCCGAGCTGTGTTCGGTGCTCTGCATCGCGGTCGGCATGGTGGAAACCCTGGTTCAGGGGACCATCGTCGTCGCGGCCGGCCGTCAGACGCGACAGGACGCGCGACGTGAACTGTGGGCCCAGTTCGCCAGGTGGATCGTCCTGGCGTTGGAATTCGCCCTGGCCGCCGACATCGTCCGCACGGCGATCGCGCCGACCTGGGACGATATCGGCCACCTGGGCGCCATCGCCCTGATCCGGACCATCCTGAACTACTTCCTGGAGAAGGACATGCAGGAGTTCGCGCCCGATCCCGCCCCCTTGGAAGAGGCAGGAACAAAGCCATGACCGAGCGCTTTGACCGCGCCTGGCTCGTCGAGGTCTCGGCCGCCCTGGTGATCTCGCTGGCCGCGGCCATGACGTCCTGGGTCGGCTTTCAGGCCGCGCTGTGGGACGGCGAGCAGGCCGCGCACTACGCCCAGGCCGGAGCGGCCCGGGTGGAGGCGACCTCCGCCATCGCGGCGGGCGGACAACTCCAGACGGCGGACCTGCTGCTGTTCCAGGGGTGGCTGAGCGCCGCCGCCGAGGACGAACCGATGCTCCAGGCCTTCTATCGCCAGCGCTTCCGTCCCGAATTCGCCAGGGCGTTCGAGGCCTGGCTCGAAACCGCTCCGCTGAAGAACCCCGGCGCGCCGGCCTCGCCCTTCGCCATGCCCGAATACCACTCGGCCCTGCTTGCCCGCGCGCAGCAGCTGCAGAAGAAGGCCGACGACCTGTTCAATCAGGGGCAGCGGGACAACGACATCGGCGACCGCTTCGTGCGCGCCACGGTGCTGCTGGCCGTGGCGCTGTTCTTCGGCGGGATCGGCCAGACCTTCAAGTCGACGATGATCAAGGGCGTCCTGGTCGCCATGGCCTTTGTCGTCTGCGTGCTCAGCGCGCTGATGGTGGCGCACCTGCCGATCCTGCAGCTGAAGCTCTTCGAATGAGGACCACGGGTCCGGGAGGCGTCATGTCCGTTTCAACACGCAGAACCGTTCTTGCCGGGAGCGCCGCGCTGGGCGTGTTGGTCGCGGCGGCGCCGAGCCTGGCCGCTCCGCCGGTCGATCCCTTGCCGTCGTGGAACACCGGCCCCGCCAAGACCGCGATCACCGGCTACGTCGCCCGGGTCACCCGCCAAGGCCCCGACTTCGTGCCGCCGGCCGAGCGGATCGCGGTGTTCGACAACGACGGCACGCTTTGGGCCGAACAGCCGATCTACTTCCAGTTCGCCTTCGCGATGCAGCGGATCGGACAGATGGTCGCCAAAGATCCGGCGCTGCGTCAGAAACCCGCCTTCGCCGCCATCGCCGACCGGGACCAGGCCGCCATGGCCAAACTGAGCGAAAAGGATCTGATCGAGGCGGTCCTTGCCGTGCAGGTCGGTTTGACGACCAGCGAATATCAGGCGGTCGCCAAGGCGTGGTTCGATCAGGCGCGCCATCCGCGTTTCCGCACGCCCTACACCGCTCTGACCTATCGGCCGCAGTTGGAGCTGCTGGCCTATCTGCGCGCGGCGGGGTTCAAGACCTACATCGTCTCCGGCGGGGAGGTGCAGTTCATGCGGGTGTTCGCCGAGCAGGCCTATGGCGTGCCGCCCGAGCAGGTGATCGGCACCAGCCTGACCACCAGGTTCGACATACGGGACGGGAAGGGCGTGCTGGTGGCGCAGCCCACGCTGGGCAGCATCGACGACGGTTCCGGCAAGCCCAGCAACATCGACCTGCACATCGGCCGCCAGCCCCTGGTGGCGGTGGGCAATTCCGACGGCGACCTGCAGATGCTGCAGTACTCCGCCTCCAGCGCCCGTCCCAATCTGCAGATCCTGATCCATCACGACGACGCCGTCCGCGAATATGCCTACGACCGGCAGTCGAAGATCGGCAAGTTGGACAAGGCCCTGGACGAAGCGCAAGCCCGCGGTTGGACGGTCGTCAGCATGAAGAGCGACTGGAAGGTGGTGTTCGCGACCAAGCCGTGAGGCCCCGGTGAAACACCTTGCAGGCCTAAGGGAAACTCAGGGACCGAGACCGGTAGTCCCGCCGATATTCCCCACCCCTGCGTCGTGATGATCTTGCGCCGCCCCGTACCTGGGGCGCGACCGCGGGAGCATCGTCATGCCAAACGGAAAGCCAAACATCCTCGTCATCTGGGGCGACGATATCGGCATCAGCAACCTCAGCTGCTATTCGCACGGCTTGATGGGCTATCAGACGCCCAACATCGACCGCATCGCCCGCGAAGGCATGATGTTCACCGACAGCTACGGCGAGCAGTCGTGCACCGCCGGGCGCTCGTCGTTCATCACCGGTCAGAGCGTGCTGCGGACGGGCCTGTCGAAGGTCGGCGCTCCGGCCGCGCCGGTCGGCATGAACGACAAGCTGGTGACCATCGCCGCGCTGCTGAAGGAACAGGGCTACGCCACCGGCCAGTTCGGCAAGAACCACCTGGGCGACCTGAACCACATGCTGCCCACCAACCACGGGTTCGACGAGTTCTTCGGCAACCTCTACCACCTCAACGCCGAGGAAGAGCCGGAGATGTACGACTACTATCCGGACGAGGACTTCCCCAACTTCAAGAAGAAGAACGGACCGCGCGGCGTGATCCACTCCTGGGCCACCGACGTCGACGACCCGACCACGCACGAGCGCTGGGGCAAGGTCGGCAAGCAGAAGATCGAGGAAACCGGCCCTCTGACCAAGGCGCGGATGGAGACCTGCGACGACGAATTCGTCGAGCGGGCCAGCGACTTCATCAAGAAGCAGCAGGCCGACGACAAGCCGTTCTTCGTCTGGCTGAACACCACTCACATGCACATGTTCACGCACACGAAGAAGTCCAGCCTGGGCCAGGCCGGCCGGTGGCAGTCGCCCTATCACGACACCATGATCGACCACGACAAGAACGTGGGCCAGATGCTGGACCTGCTCGACGAGCTGGGCCTAGCCGAGGACACCATCGTGGTCTACTCGACCGACAACGGTCCGCACCGCAACAGCTGGCCGGACGGCGGCATGACCCCGTTCCGCAGCGAGAAGAACTCGAACTGGGAAGGCGCCTTCCGCATTCCCGAACTGATCCGCTGGCCGGGCAAGATCAAGGCCGGCAGCGTCTCCAACGAGATTGTCCAGCACCACGACTGGCTGCCGACCTTCCTGGCGGCCGCGGGCGCGCCGGACATCGTCGAGCAGGTCAAGAAGGGCGTCACAGCGGCGGGCCGGCAGTACAAGAACCACATCGACGGCGTGAACCTGCTGCCCTACCTGACCGGCGAGGTCGAGCACAGCCCGCGCAAGCTGTTCGTCTACATCAGCGACGACGGCGACATCCTGGCGGTCCGCTACGACAACTGGAAGGTCGTGTTCATGGAGCAGCGCTGCGTCGGCACGATGCGGATCTGGGCCGAACCTTTCACGCCGTTGCGTCTGCCCAAGATCTTCAACCTGCGCACCGATCCCTACGAGTTCGCGGACGTCACCTCGAACAGCTACTACGAGTGGTTCCTCTACCACGCCTATATCCTGTACGGGGCGTGGGGCATCGCCGCGCAGTTCGCGGACACGTTCAAGGACTTCCCGCCGGTGCAGAAACCCAACACCTTCACCATCGACGACGCGATCGCGAAGATGGCCGAGGCGCAAGGCGGCGGTTGATCGTTTCAAAGGCAGTTTTGGCAAGGCCGGCGGAGAAATCCGCCGGCCTTTTTCGTTGGTCCGAGCAGCGCGCTGCTCAACTCAAGGGATTACCCCCTAAGGCCAGGGTTTCACCTGATTGAGGCGGCTCCGCGCCCGGCGGAAAGTTCGAACGGCACCGCGCAACCATAAGACGGGACGCCGCGGTCGAGCAGGAGTCCGTCCGATGCCGTCGAGGATCATGGCCCAAGCCCTCCTAGCCGCGGCGATCGCCGCGTGCCTGCCGCTGGTCGGTTGCGAGAGCCCTGGAGGACAGGTCTCGGTCCTTTCCGGCAATACGCCGCTGGCCGGCTCGACCTACGCCTGGGCGCCGGACGGCCAGCCGGGAACCGGCGATCCGCGGGTGGACAACGACATCATCCGCGAGCGCATCAAGACCGCGGTCGACACCAACCTAGCCGCCAAGGGCTACAGCCAGGTCGATCCGGCCCAGGCCAAGCTGCTGGTCTCCTACCATATCGGCCTGCAGAACAAGACCGACTACTCGGCCACGAGCATGAGCGGGCCGGGCGGCATGGCCTGCGGCGTCCGCGGCTGCATCGGCGGTTATGGCTGGGGCATGTACGGCGCGCCCAGGGACGTGGACATCCGCTCGATCAACTACGTCGAAGGCGCCGTGATGCTCGACCTGGCCGACGCCGCCAGCGGCAAGCTGGCCTGGCGCGCCACGTCGCAGAAGCGGATCGACCAGAAGGACGGCACCCAGGACGGGCTGAACGCCATCATCGCCGACATGGTCAAGACCCTGCCGCCAGGCGCGCCGCCCGCCGGGTAGCCGCACGAACATGGACGTCAGCCGCCCGTCACCGCACAGGATCAGTCGAGAACCTCATGGCAGCGCCCATCAATCTGAGCTTCATCTTCGCGATCTTCTTCCTGACGCTCGGCCCCTTGAAGCTGATCCCGACCTTCTACGGCGTCACCCAGGGGATGGACGGCAAGGCGCGGCTCGGCCTGGCCCTCAAGAGCGCGGTCCTGGCCTTCCTGATCCTGGTGGTCGCCGCCGTGATCGGATCGGCTCTCGCCGCCAACTGGCGCATCTCGCGCGAAGCCCTGGTCATCACGGGCGGCTTCCTGCTGCTGATCGGGTCGCTGAAGATCCTGTCCAGCGTGCTCGCGCCGCCCGCGCCTCCCGAGGGACACGCACCGCCGGCAGATCCGGCCGCCAGGCGGCCGATCAGCATCGTCATCTCCCCCTTGGCGATCCCGGGGATCGTCACGCCTTGGGGCCTGGTCGCCCTGATGTTGTTCGTGAGCATCGCCGAAGATCAGAACCGGCTGGGCGGCGTCGCCGTGGTGCTGGTCCTGATCATGCTCCTGAATATCGTCGGCATGATCTTCGCCGGCCCCGTGATGCGCACCGTCGGCTTGCCGGCCATGAGCGTGCTGGGCTGGGTGTTCAGCATCCTGCAGGCTGCGCTCGGGGTCACCTTCATGCTTCGCGGTCTGGCCGGCGTCGCCGGCATTCCCTGGCACTCGACCCCGCTGTGAAAATCGACCGCAACATCCCGTCGCATCGCCATCTGGCGTCTGAATTTCGGAGTTCCTTATGACGGACCGCAGCCCGACCGAGAAACTTCTCGAGACCTCCGCCCGCTGGCGCGGTTCGAAGGGCGAAGTCGCGACGGAACCCCGCAGCTTCGCGGCCCCGTCCGATCGCCGCACGCCGCTCGACGAGGACGAGTTCCGGCAATTGGTCGTGGCCAGCATCCCCGTCCTGCGCTCGTTCTCCCGCGGCCTATGCGGCGACATGGCGCGAGGCGACGACCTAGCCCAGGACGCGTTGCTGAAGGCCTGGCAGCACCGGGCCCAGTTCACACCCGGCACGAACTTCAAGGGCTGGATTCTGAAGATCGCCCGCAACCACTTCTACTCGCAGCGCCGCCGCGTCTGGCGCGAGACGCCGCTGGACGTCGCCATGAGCGCCCAGATTCCCGCCGTCGGAACCGACCAGGTCCAATCCCTGATGCTCAACGACCTGCGCAACGCCCTCAACGCGCTGAGCGACGAGCAGCGCGAGGCGACGATCCTGGTGGGGGCGGGCGGCTTCTCCCATCGGCAGGCGGCCGAGATGTGCGACGTCCCCGAGGGCACGATGAAGAGCCGCGTCTGCCGGGCGCGGGCCAAGCTGGCGTCCCTGCTGGAGCGCGGGGAGGTGACCCACGACGCCGAACCCGCCTGGCTGGCGGCTCAGCTGATCATGGCCGAGCTGTCGAGCCTTTCCGCGCGGGTCGATCAGAACCGGGTCTGAACGATCAGCATCGCGAAATCGACGGAGCGGCCGCCCAGGGCCTGCACGGCGTCGTCGGCCGACTGGTGGACCAGCTGGCCTTGGAGCTTCAGGTTGCGGCTGACCAGCCACGTCGCGTCCAGCTGGATCGCGTTTCCCACAGCCGTGGATCGATTGGGGCCGACCGGCGCCAGCGGCGTCGAGGGCTGCAGATAGACGGCGTCCTCGCCCGTCTGCCGCCAGCGCATCAGGTAGCTCAGCTCGAGGCTGACATCCCGACGGGGCGCGAGACCGAGGCTGGGACGAACGGCGACCAGATTGCTCCAGCTGGTCAGACCCGTTTCATTGAAATAGCCGCCCTTCGGAAACAGCGGATTGAAGGTGCCCAGCTTGTCGTCGCTGGAATTCTTGTCGCCCGACCCGGCGTCGAACCGCAGACCCAGCCTTGGCGACCACGCCTGGCCCAGGGTGTAGCCGCCCCCGACGCTGCCGGCCCAGGCGCGGATGTCGCGACCGGCGAACCGTCCGTCCTGGATCACGCCCTCGGCCTCGTAGTCGACCGCCCCGCGCTTTCCGGCCAGTCGTGCGCCGTAGCTGGCCCGACGCTCGTCGCCGCGCACCGCGCCGTATCGAACCCCGTCGCGATCCAGCTCGAAGGCGTAGACGTCCAGCGAGACCGCCTTGTTCAGCGCCTTGGAGACGTAGACGCCGTAGAACTGCTGGTCCCGGTTGCTGCTGTCGTCGAAGGCGCCGGTCTGGATCGTCACCGGATGCAGATAGAAGGCTTCCAGCCGCAGGTCCCCAGCCTGGCGGGTGACTCGCGCGCCGTCGAAGCTCTGACGGATATTCGGGGTCTCGCGCACCGAGACGAACCGCTGGGTCGCGTTGAACGCCATTTCCTGGCGGCCCAGGCGCAGTCGCCAGCGGCGGTCGGCGTCGGGCGTCACGTCGATGAAGGCCGCCTGGGCGTCCACGTCGTCGCGGTCGCTGACGGCCGGCGGGTCCTTCTTGTCGAAATCGCGATGCAAGCCCAGCTGCCCGTAGACCCGCACCCGCGATCCCAGGTGCAGGTCGGCGCTGAAAAGAAGCCGGCCCAGGCCGTAGAGATCGGGCTGCGCGCCGCCGACGCCAAAGCGCGGGGCGTCGAACGAATCCACCCGCAGCCGGGCCTCGCCGCCCAGCGACAGATAGGCGTCCGGTCCCAGCGGGACGTAGCGCAGGCTGTCCAGGCCCGCGCCCGGCTTGTCGGCCAGATAGGCGTAGCTCTCGTCCGACCGGATCAGCTTGAAAGGCGGCGCGTCCGCGGCGTGACCCACACCGCAAACGGTGAGCGCGGCGGTCAGGGCGAGAGCGACGGATCTAGGCTTCACGCGGAACTCCCGGCGGGCGACTCCGGCCAGGATGCACCAGAAACCCAGGCCGGCGAAACCTAAGGGAAGAGCGGGACGGCTGGCGGGCCGCGGCGCCTCCCCCTAAGACAGGCGTCGCAAGACGAGGCGCCCATGACCGCGATCCACTCCTACGACCCCAAGACCGGCCATGGCCTGAAGCACGATCCGCTGAACGCCATCATCGCGCCCCGGCCGATCGGCTGGATCTCGACGGTCAGCGCCGCGGGCGTCCGCAACCTGGCCCCGTACAGCTTCTTCAACGCCTTCAACTATCGGCCGCCGATCATCGGGTTCTCGAGCACCGGCTGGAAGGACTCGGTGCGCAACATCGAGGAGACCGGGCAGTTCGTCTGGAACCTGGCGACACGGCCGCTGGCCCAGGCGGTGAACGCTACTTCGGCCATGGTCCCGGACCATGTCGACGAGTTCGCCCTGGCCGGCCTGACGCCCGCGCCCTCGGATCTGGTCGCCGCGCCGCGCGTCGCCGAAAGTCCCGTGGCCTTCGAGTGCCGCCTGACCCAGCTGATCCGGCTGACCGACGCGGAAGGCGCGCCGGTGGACGCCTGGCTGACCCTGGGCGAGGTGGTGAGGGTCCATATCGACCAGGCGCTGCTCGTCGACGGTGTCTACGACACCGTGGCCGCCGAGCCGATCCTGCGCGCCGGCGGGCCCGCCGACTATTTCGGGATCAGCGAGGCTCACAAGTTCCAGATGCGCCGGCCAGCCTAGCGCGGCGCCTCGACGACGACATACTGCACGTTCGTCCCGGAATACTGCGGCGCGTACCAGGTGCTGCCGCACTGCGAGTAGCTGATCCCGTTGACGATCACCGTCGAGCAGCTGGGCGGCACGCTGTAGACGACCGAACCGATGGCGGCGGCGGTCAACGACGCGGCCGCGCCGAAGGCCATGCCGGCGGCGACCGGGTGATGGTCCCAGCCGTCGTTGTAGCCGTAGCCGCCGCCGTAGTTGCCGTTCACGTTGACGTTGACGTTCCGGTTGGCGTTGACGTTGGTGTTGCGATTGACGTTCCGGTTCGAGTTCACGTTCGCGCCGCGATTGACGTTCGAACTGGCGTTGGTTCGCACGTTCCGGCTGCCGGCGTTGGCGCCGCCGCCGGCGTGCCCTCGCTGCGCCGCCGCGCCGCCGCCCGAAGCCCGAGCCCCGCCGCCTGCCGGGCGGGCGCCGGCTCCACCTCCGCCGCCGCGACCTCCGCGCTGGCACTCGGCGGTCGAAACCGACTTGGGCAACAGGGTCTGGCCGGCGAAGATGTCCGCCGCCAGCGCGGTGGCGGGGACCGCCAATCCCTGGACGGCGATCGCGGCGGTCATGACCAGGGCCTTCTGGAGCTTGTTCATGGGCGGCCTCATTTCGCGCTTGCCGCCGCTACGTCGGCGAGGGTGATGCGGTGTGCGTTGGCGGGCGGAGTGAAGGTGTAGGCCGCCTGGGGCGGGGCGGTGGCCTCCCAGGTCATGACGGCCGTATATTGCGGCTGGGCTTCGTCCTGCGTCGTGGTGATCACCATCTTGCAGGGCAGGGCCGGCCCCTCCGAGCGGATCCAGACCTGCCAGTCGGCTTCCTCCTGACGGAAGGCGTAGTGCTCGCAGGCCTTTCCGGCGACCATCGCGGGACCGACGTCGAAGCCGGATTGGATCTTGGCGGTCAGGGCCGGATCCACGCCCAGGGAGAACAGATCGGCCAGCGGGACCTCAAGACCGTACTTGTCGCTGATCGTGTCGAGGGTCGCGCTGATGGTCGCGGGGGCGGGGACCGAGGCGTAGTAGCCGATCTTCGGAGCGAACACCGTCAGCGACTTGCCGTCGTAATAGAGCTCGCGTTCCTGATGGTCGGACTTCGTCCAGATCTTGAACGCGCCGGGCCGCTGGACCTCGATCTTCACGTCGCCGCCGTATTGCAGCTTCTGGCCGCTGTCGAGCACCTGCTCGGTGGTGACGTCGGCGGTGATGGTGAACCCCGACAGGGCCCGCAGCGCCTCACCCATCTTGTTGAGCGCCGCCAGGGCGTCAGCATCGGGTTTCGTCGCCGGCGCCGCGGCGGGCGTGGCTTTCGCCTGAGCATAGGCCGATGCGCCGAGTCCAATCGCGAACGGCAGCGCGACGGCGCCGGTCAGGATCTTTCGAAACACGCTCATGGGTCATGGCCTCCGGCCGGTCCTTGAAAGAGCCGGCAGGATGGGCTTGTGGGACCCGGGGTGGGTATCGAGGGATTTCCCTAGGCGGGCTCCTCCAGACTCCTCATTTCCGGAGCGCTTTCCAGGGGCCTAGCGCGAGCGTCCCCGCGCCGAGACCGGCCACAGCGCCACCAGGGTGTCGCCGTCCACCACGTGGTAGGTGTCGTACAGGTTCACGGTCGGATCGCAATGCGGCGCGCCCAGGATCACGCGGTCGTCCAACCCCGGCGGCGTCGTTCCGGGCGGCGGCAGGATCGCGCCGTGCTCGTCGCCCATGAAGAAGTAGCGCGATCCGTCCGGCGCCCCGCCCAGCACCGTGGGCGGCTCGGCGTCGGTGGACAGCGCCTTGAAGCCCGCGTCGACCGTGACCATCCCCGGCGTGTTGGCGCTGACGACCCGCGCATCGATCAGCAGCGAGGGCTCGTAGGGGCTTTCCTCCGCCCCGTCGCCGGCGATGTCGCAGACCAGGTACTGGCCGTCCATGAACACATACGATCCGACCTGAAACTCGGTGAAGATCCCCAGTTCGGCGTCGATGCGATGCGAGCCAGTGCCTGAACCCGACACGATCGGCGGCGGACCGCCGGCGGCGGTCAGGGCTTCGATCACCGACCGGATATAGGCCCCCCGATCCTCGAGATTGGCCTTGCGGTCGGCGAAGCTCTCGATGTGCTGCTGCATGCCGCAATAGCACTGCAGACCAGCATAGGTCAGGGCCGGTTGAGCCTGGATCGCCTGGAACAACGCCACCGCCGCCTCGGGCGAGGCCACGCCGGTGCGATGGATGCCGGGGTCCAGGTCGATGACCACCTTCAGCGGCTTGTCGGCGACAGCCGCGGCCGCGCCCAGGGCGGCGACGTTGGCCGGATTGTCGGCCACCACCATCAGGTCGGTGGTCACGGCGTTCAGCGCGATCAAACGGGCGACGGCCGGGGCCGAGACCACGGGCGAAGTGATCAGCAGGCCGGTCGAGACCCCGCCCTCGGCCAGGGCCTCGGCCTCGCCGATCTTGGCGCAGCACAGGCCCACCGCGCCGGCCGCGATCTGCAGCCTGGCGATGTCGACGCTCTTGTGGGTCTTGGCGTGGGGCCGCAGCTTGACGCCCTTGCTCGCCGCGAACTCCGCCATCCGGGCGATGTTGCGTTCGAGGGCCGGCTTGTCGATCACCAGCACCGGGGTGTTGAGGTCGCGGCGCGAACCCTGGGCGCCGATCAGATGGGCGTGCAGGTCTTGGTCGGTCATGGTGCGGTTCCGATCAGAGGTCGAAAAGTTCGGTCAGGTGAGTATTGGCGAACTTGCCGGCGGGATCCCAGGTCTTGCAGGCCGCCACGAAATCCGTCGCGCGCGGATAGAGCCGGTGCACGTCGGCCGCCGTCAGGGTGTGGCGCTTGGCCCAGTGGGGCCGACCCGCGCCGTCACGCAGCACGGCCTCCATCTCGGCGAAGGCCGGACGCCAGGGCATCCTGGCGTACTGGTGGAACGAGATCGAGGCGCCGGGACCGGCGTTGAACGGGCTCATCCAGATGTCGTCGCCCGCCGCCAGGCGGAACTCGAACGGGAAGGTGATCGGCAGGCGGCGCTTGCGGATGTGGGCGATGGCCGCCTTCAGGGTCGGCAGGCCGGCGGCGCGCGGCAGCTCGTACTCCATCTCCTCGAAGCGGATGTTGCGCTCGGACGGGAAGATCTCGTGGGCCGGGCCCACGCGCCGGCTGGCCTTGCCCATCATCCGCATCATCAGCCGCTGCAGCGACGGCGTGAGGATCGGCACGGCGGCGCAGATGTCGCAGATCGTCTTGAAGGTGGCCTCGCTGTCCTCGCCGACCTCCTTGGGCGGCCGGCCCGGATCCTGGACTTCCACCGGATGCAGGGTCTTGAAGATCACATCGTCCGAATACGGAAAGACGAAGAACTCCATGTGGCGCGTGGCGGCGGCCAGTTCGTCCAGGCGTTCGGCGACCTCGGCCAGAGGCCGGCGCTCGACCCGCTCCTCCAGTTGGTAGGCGGGCACGACATGGATCCGAATCTCGACGGCGACGCCGAGCAGGCCGAGCGACAGGCGCTGGGCTTCGTAGAGCTCGGGGTTCTGGCCGAGCCCGCACTCGACGATCGCGCCGTCGGCGGTCATCAGCCGGAAACCGCACGCCTGGGTCGACAGGCTGCCCAGCTCGGCGCCCGTGCCATGGGTGCCGGTCGAGATGGCGCCGGCCAGGGATTGCGGATTGATGTCGCCCTGATTGATCAGCGACAGGCCTTCCGCCCACAAGGCCGCCGTCAACCGCTTGAGGCTCCAGCCCGCCGGAGCCCAGACGGTCTTGCGGTCCGGCGCGATCTCGACCGCGCCCTCGTAATCGGACAGGCTCAGCAGCAGGTCGCTGGTCTCGCACAGCGGCATGAACGAATGGCCGGCCCCGACCACCCGGACCTTGCTGGCCTGGCCGACCAGCGCGGCCAACTCACCAGCGTCGCGGGGTCTGGCGATCAGGCGAGGGGAGGCCGCGACGCTGCCCGACCAGTTGCTCCACCCCGTCATCCGCATCTCCCCATCCGCGATGCAGTGATGATAGTAAAAACTACCGTTCTTGCAACACGTCGTTCCAAGGCACTAGCGACGCATCACCGAACGTGTCGAAATACCGCTCGAACAGCAGACAGACCTCGCGGCTCAGGGCCAGGGCGTCCTGGTCCGGCTCTTCGACAGCCATCTCCGTGGCCGAATAGGTCAGCTCGACCATCATCCGCATCGCCAGCCGAACGCGAGCTTCGGGCGCGCCCGGATATCGCGCCTTGAGAATCTCGCCGAACTGGTCGGCCACCATGTCGCGCGAGGCGAAGCGGAGCTGCTGCAGCATGGGCACCGCGCGCAGGGCCCGACCGATCGCCGCGCCGCCCGGAAAGCGCCGCGTCATCTCGATCATCTCGGTCAGCATGACCACGTTCTTCTCGATGCGCTCGGCGGCGGTGTCGCCCTCCAGCCCGCCGGCCTCGATCCAGGCGGCGACCTTGTCGTCCTGGGCCTTCATCAGCCGGTCGCCCAGTTCCTTGAGGATCGCGTACTTGTTGGGGAAATAGCGGTAGAGGGCCGGCGGGGTCAGGCCGGCGCGCTTGCAGATGGCGTTGGTGGTCAGCTGTTCGAAGCCGGTCTCGCCCAGCATCTCGCCGGCCGTGGCGAGGACGATCTCGTAGGTGTCCTGGCCGCGGGCCTGGGTCGGCTGCAGCTTGGCGTCCAGCGCGATGTCGGGGCCGGCGGTCTTTCTGGCCGTCGCCTTCGGCATGCGGTCTCTCCATTCCAGTCCTTCTGGACTAGAGCGCTTTGGTGAAAAAAGCCAATCGGCCTGAACCCTTAGCGCGGCCTCGTCACGTGCAGGAAGGCGACGATGACCAGGGTGACCAGCGCCAGGCCCGCGCTCAGCCAACCCGCCGGCCGCACGTCGGCGCCGCTGACCACGAACGAGGCCAGAAGGGGTCCCGCGCCGCAACCCAGCAGGCTCGCGCCCGGCCCCAGCAAGGCGGCCCGGCGGCTCGGATCGGCCTCGATCGCCAACGGCGTCAGATAGGGCGAGGCGAACAGCCAGACGAAGCCGAACACCGCCGAGGCCGCCAGGAACATCGCGGCCGACGGCAGGCTGGCCATCACCAGCAGGGCCCCGGCGGCCAGGATCACCGCGACCGTCAGCGACCAGAACCACGACAGCCGCGCGGCCAGGGCCGTGGCCGCCGCGCCGCCCGCGACCTGGGCGGCCAGCGACACCGCGAAGGCGGCGCTGGCGACGCTCGCGGGATGTCCGGCCTGGCGCGACAGCGGCTCGGCATAGATCCAGACCGCCAGGATGAAGGCCTGGAAGCAGAAGACGGCCGCCAGGGCGATCCAGCCGCGCGAACTGGGCAGCCCCTTGGGGTTGTCCTCGGTCTCGACCAGGGGGGCGTAGACGCCCGGGATCGCCAGGCCGGCAAGCGCGGCGGAGACGGTGAGGGCGGCTAGCACCACGAACCCTCCGTCCGGCCCGAACGGTCCGATGACGAAGGCGCCGACCGCGCTCACCACGCCCAGCTGAAGCAGGGTCTGGATCGTCAGGTAGAGGCCCGCCCAGCGCTCCGGGCGCGGCGAACGGACGATCATGCCGGTGATCAGCCAGATCATCGCGCCGGCCGGCAGACCCGCGACGGCGCGGACCAGGATCAGCAGATCACCGGAGAGGCGGGTCGTGGCCAGGTCCAGCACCGCCAGCAGCAGGCCGCAGGCCACCGCCGCCAGCCGCAGCCGGCGCTCGCCGAACAGCGGGCCGACCACCGCCGCGCCGATCCCCATCGCCACCAGCTCGGCCATGCCCGCCAGGCCCAGCTGATTGGCCGTCAGCCGACCAGCCGCTTCCATCCCGCCCAGCAGCAGAGGCCCGACGCCAGGAAACAGCACCCCGACCAGCCCGATCCAGAACACCGTCAGGCGCTGGACCAGGCTGGGCGGCGCGCCGATCCACACGCCCGTGACGGGGGGCGTCGGGGCGACGGCCGCCGGGATGTCGATCGCGCTCAATATCGGGCCCGGAAGTAGACGCCGTAGGTGCGCGGCGGGCCCATGCTGAACACGTCGAAGCCGAAGGCGGCGATCGGGGTGATGTCCGAGATGTTGGTGGTGTCGGCCAGGTTCTTGCCCCACACGCCCAGTTCGTAACGCCCGTCAGCGAAGGCCCAGCCCACCTGGCTGTTGACGAAGGCGCGAGCCTTGTCGCTGAGCCGCTCGGTGTTGGCCGTGTCGTAATAGACCTTGCTGCGGTAGGTGAAGTCCAGCTGGGTGATCAGGTCGCCCGCGCCCAGCGGATGCTCGTAGCGCGCCGTGCCGTTCAGGCTGGTCTTGGGCGCCGAGGGCAGGGTGTTGCCCGAATAGTCCTCGCCCAGCGACTGGAAGTCCTTGTACTCGGCGCTGAGCAGCGAGGCGCCCAGGGTCAGGGACAGGCCCTTCATCGGCCGCGCCTCGATCTCGGCCTCGCCGCCGTAGACGCGGGCCTTCGAGGCGTTGGTGAACAGCTGCACCGGCAGGCCGTTGCGCTGGATCACCGTGTAGACCTGCAGGTCCTTGTAATCATAGTAGAAGGCCGAGACGTTCACCCGCAGGCGGCGGTCCAGGAACTCGCTCTTGGCCCCGACCTCGTAGGCGTTGACGGTCTCGTCCCGATAGGGGCCCAGGTCGGCCGGGTCGGTCGTCTGGCCGCTGAAGAACCCGCCGCTCTTGGTGCCGCGATTGTAGGTCGCGTAGACGTTGGCGTCGTCGCTGACCGCATAGCGCAGGCCCAGGCGGCCCGAGATCGAGCTGAAGGTCTTCTCGTTGTCGTATTCGAACAGGGTCAGCAGACCGTAGTCGACGTCGCTGACATAGTGGAAGGTCTTCTCGTCCTGCGACCATCGCAGGCCGCCGGTCAGGGTCAGTTTCGGGGTCAGGTCGTAGTCGACCTGGCCGAAGGCGGCGTAGCTTTTGGTCTTCTGGTGCAGCGGCCAGCCGAACACGCCGACGCTGTTGGCCGGGTCCATGCCGGTCGGGTTGTTGACCGGATCGGGGACGCGCAGCACTTCCAGGACATTGTAGTGGCTGTCATTGTCCAGGTTGTCGCGGGCGGCGTAGACGCCGGCGACCCAACGCAGCGCCGTCGCCCCGTTCGATTGCAGGCGGAACTCCTGGCTGGTGGTGTCCTGCTCGGCGACATAGCGCGCGTCGAAGATCGAGATCGGGTTGGCGTCGGTCTCTTCGTAGTCGTCGCGCTTGGCCCGCTGATAGCCGGTGATCGAATAAAGCGTCACGCCGCCGAAGTCGTAGCTGATCGCCGAGGTCGCTCCGAACAGCTTGACGACATCCTTGCCCTCGAAGCGGTAGTCGCCCTCGTACTTGTTGTCGCTGGTGTTGGCGTAGCCGGCGACGTTCGTGCACTGGCCCGAGGTGTAGTGGCTGGGCTTGCAGAAGATGTAGCCGAAGGTCGGATCGGGATCGGCCGTGCTGGCCGCCTCGGCCGTCTGGGCGACCAGGGAGCGGTTGTAGGTCAGGATCGAGCCGCCGCTCGACTTGCTGTAGCTGGCCGAGACGTCGACCGTCAGCTTGTCGTCGGGCGTGAAGCGCAAGGCGCCGCGCACGGCCTTGCGGTCGGCGTCGTTGCCCTTGTTCCCGGTCAGGCGATTGAGGGTGTAGCCGTCGCTCTTGTCGTAGAGGCCGGCGATCCGGAACGCCAAGGTGTCGCCGCCCAGCGGGCCGCCGAAGCCGCCTTGGACGTTGAGCGAATTGAACCGGCCGTAGTCGACGGCCAGGTCGCCTTCGGGCGTGCTGCTCGGCTTCTTGGTGGTGACGTTGATCGCGCCGCCCGTGGTGTTGCGGCCATAGAGCGTGCCCTGCGGCCCGCGCAGAACCTCGACCTGTTGCAGGTCGTAGAAGCCCGCCATCTGGGCGAGCGGGGAGGCGACATAGACCCCGTCGACATAGACCCCGACGGCGCTGGCCGTGCTGGGATTGAAGTCGTTCACCCCGATGCCGCGGATGAAGATGCGGGGGTTGGCGGCATTGTCATCGGTCTTGATCTGCAGGCCCGGGGACAGGCCCGACAGCGCCAGTACGTCGCCGACCCGCTGGTCCTTGAGCTGGTCGGCGGTCAGGGCGGTCACCGAAACCGGCACGTCCTGGAGGTTTTCCGATCGTTTCTGGGCGGTGACGACGATCTCGTCGAGAGCGGTCGCCTCCTGGGCCGAGGCGTTTCCCGCCGCCGCCATCATCGCCGCTCCGGCGACGCCCGCGAGCACCTGAAGCTTCCGCATTCCATACCCCCTTTACTGTTCTATGAGGGTTACAGTAGCTAAAGCTATCTTTATGGCAAGCAGCGTTCGTGGAGCGTCGTTCAACCGCTCAAACCGTCGCGAACCGGAGCATTTCTCGCCGTCCATCGCTCGAATTTCGAGCTTCACGGATCAGGGTTCGACCCGATTGGTCTTTCGCTTGAACGGCGTAGTCTGTTGGGGCTGAGGGAGCACATCCATGCACACATCGCACTTCTGGCAAAGCGCCGGGCTGATCGCCATCATCTTCGGCGCGGCGATCCTGTCGGCCATGATCGGATCGCGGGCCCACGCGGCGGCCGCGCCCCATGTGTCGACGCCGAGCGCGGCTCAGACGTTCTGATCCAGGCGTTCAGGTTCAGCTGGAGCGCGCGTCCGAACCCGCGTCGGATTTGAGCGTGTCGATCAGGCCGTTCGTCGGCAAGCCGGCCAACCGGCAACTGGTCTCCCAGAGATCCCGCGCATTGGCGTCGTCGTAGGATAGCTCCGAGGAGCGTATCTCCCTGATCCCCTCGAAGTAGCGGCCGGAAACGCCGTCGAACTCCGGCGCGATCGCCAAGGCGGCCAGGTTCCGGCCCGAACGATCCGGCGAATTGGTGTTGCGCAGGAATGGGCGGAGCGCCGGCAGCAGATAGTCCCACGACCAGCGCATCCACGACGGATATTCGCGCGCCAGATCCGTACCGGGCATCATCCCGGGGTCCATGGCGTTGACGTCGATCCAGTCCACCCCGGCCTCCCGCAGGCGTCGGTGCAATTCGTGGACGCCGTAGACGGTGCAGAGCTTTGAGGTCGTGTAGCGGCGCAGGCCGATCTTCATCGGATCGCCCGTCTCTTCGTCCGGGAACGCCAGCTTTTGAGCGCTCGTATAGGCGGGCGCCGGCAAACCGGTCTTCTGCTTGGGATCGTGCGTGCCGCTCGAGACGAAGACGATCCGCGCGGGCTTGGCCATGTGGGGCAGCAGCAGGTTGGCGAGCAGGAAATGTCCCAGGAAGTTCACCTGGAAGGTGCTTTCCAGACCGTCCTTCGTCCGTACAAGGCCAGGGGCGACGTGCTGGATTCCGGCGTTGCAGACCAGGGCGTCGATGGGACCGTCCATGGCCGCGCGCCGGGCGAAGGCGCGGACGTCGTCCAGCGATCCCAGGTCGATCCTGGCCGGCAGGGTCCGATCGCCGCCGGCAAGACGGACGATCTCGGTCGTCGCGGCCACGTCCCGAACGGCCAGGACGACACGCCATGACGGCGTCTCCAGGATGGTCTCGCTACAGGCCTGTCCAAGTCCTCGGTTGGCGCCGGTGACGATGGCGGTGCGCATGGCTCGACGGTCCTTCCGACAGGGGTGATATCCGATGACCGAGAGGCGCCCCTGGGCAGCGCCTCATCATATGCTCGCGGCACTGCGCACAGATTGAGTAAATCGACCTAAGCTCGAAAAGGTTGCGCAGCTTTGGGTTGACAAATGCTGCGGTGCGATGGAAGGTTGCCTAACGCAAGACCTTCGCCTGTAAATTGTATCGATGCTTCAGCACAGAGGCCGAGCTTAGCTCCACGTCTTTGTAGTAGCAAAGTATATATCGCGTCATTCGTAGCTGATTAGTTCGCTGACCACGTTACGATACGCACTTCAGCCAGTCATTTTTATACGCCTCGCTCGCTGCAGGTGTATCACGTCTATCAACACAACCAAAAGGTGCTGAACGTGATCAGCACCGGTTAGGTTGCCACGGAGGCGAACAAGTTGCTTTCACTTGGGAGCGAACGAATGGCGGTCGACGAGGTCGTCGCTGAAGGCGCCGTCGGCGGCCACGCCACGTTCATCGATATTTTGCAGGCCAGGGCCCGCACACAAGCCACGCGCGTCGCCTACAAGTTCGTTCGCGGAACGGACTCCCAGGTCGAGACCTGGACCTACGCCCAACTCGACGGCCGGGCCAGGGCCTTGGCCGCCCGACTGCGGTCGCATGGCCTGCAGGGCGAGCGGGTCCTGCTGCTCTGCCCGCCCGGACTGGACTATATCGGCGCCTTCTATGGCTGCCTCTACGCCGGCGTCATCGCCGTGCCGGTCTATCCGCCGCGACGCAATCGCTCGCTCGACCGGATCAACGCCGTCGCCGTGGAGTCCGGGGCGCGCGCCGCCCTGACGACCCAGGACATCTTCAGCGCCGTACACGGAGGACCTCTGGAGCTGCCGCGACTGGCGGCTCTGGACTGGCTGCTGGTCGACGATCTGCCGCTCCAGGGGCCCGACACGGACCCTGTCGACGCCAAACCCGACGATCTGGCCTTCCTGCAATACACCTCGGGTTCCACCGCCTCGCCCAAGGGCGTGATGGTCAGCCACGGCAACCTGATCCGCAATTCCGACCTGATGCGGAAGGCGTTCGGCACGACGGCGGAAAGCCGCGGCGTGTCCTGGCTGCCGCCCTATCACGACATGGGCCTGATCGGCGCCATCCTGCAGGCGGCCTATGTGGGCCTGCCCCTGTCGCTGATGGCGCCGGTTTCGTTCCTGCAGCAGCCGTTCCGCTGGCTCGACATGATCTCGCGCGAGAAGGCCACGGTCAGCGGGGCGCCGAACTTCGCTTACGAACTGTGCGTGCGCTCGGTGACGCCCGAGCAGCGCAGCACGCTGGACCTCAGCCACTGGGTGGTCGCGCCCTGCGGCTCCGAGCCGATCCGCGCCGAGACGCTCGAGATGTTCGCGGACTATTTCGCGCCGGCCGGTTTCCGCCGCGACGCCTTCCATCCCTGCTTCGGCCTGGCCGAAGCCACCCTGATGGTCACCACCCGCAAGCGCGGCGACAGCTTCGTGGTGAGCAATTTCGACGCCGCCGCCCTGGCCCGCAACCAGGTCGCTCCCGCGGCGACCGGCGGCTTCAGGCGACTGGTCGGCGCGGGCTCGGTCCAGGTCGAACGGGTCGAGATCGTCCACCCGGCGACGTGCCACCCCTGCGCCCCGGAAGAGGTGGGCGAGATCTGGGTGCGCGACCCGAGCGTGGCCCAGGGCTACTGGAACCGCCCGACCGAGACCGAGCACACCTTCAACGCGCGCCTCATCAACGGGGCGGGGCCGTTCATGCGTACGGGCGATCTCGGCTTCCTGCGTGACGGCGAGCTGTTCGTGACCGGTCGGCTGAAGGAACTGATCATCCTTCACGGCCGCAACTACTACCCGCAGGACCTGGAGGCCGTGGCCTCGGCCAGCCACGCCGCGCTGCGCGAGGGGGGCAACGCCGCCTTCTCGGTCGAGCGCGACGGGGCCGAACGGCTGGTGCTGGTGCACGAACTGGTCCGCGCCCAGCGCGATCCGCCGGTCGAGGAGATCGCCGCGGCGATCCGCAAGGCGGTCGCCGAGGAGTTCGACATCCAGGTCGACACCATCGTCCTCGTCCCGCCATTGGGCGTGCCCAAGACCTCCAGCGGCAAGCTGGAGCGCCAAGGCTGCCGGCGCGCCTACGAGGCGGGACAGCTGCGCATCACCTGGACGTCGCAGCGCGCCGCGCCGACCCCGTCGCGCGTCACGCCGCTCACGGTTCGCCGCCAGGCGACCGCCGGCGAGATCAGGAGCTGGATCGCCGAACAGCTGTCGGCCATGCTCGACATCGAGCGCGCGGAGATCGACATCGGTGCGCCGTTCAGCGCCTTCGGCCTGGACTCCCTGAAGGCCGTCAGCCTGGCGGGCGAGCTGGAGACCTGGCTCGGACGCAGCCTGCCGCCGACCCTGCTCTGGGACTATCCCACCATCGAGGCCCTGGCGACGCATCTGGCGATGCCGGAACTGAACGTTCGCCCTGCGCCTCGCGCCGCATCCCGCACGGTCTGGCGGGACTCCCTGACCGAGGCGCAGATCGACAACCTGTCGGAGGCCGAGCTGTTCACCTTGCTCGCGCGCAAGGTCGACGCGATCGGCGAAGGCCTGGCCGCGCCGCCAGGGGGGAGGACCTGATGCTCAGAGACATATCCCAGACGCCGCAGCTGGCCATCCGATTGGCGGCCGGCGGCGGCCTCATCTACCATTCCGCGCCGATCGTCTTCACCCAGGCCGGCTACGCCAACTTCGTTCATCAACTGACCGAGGTCGGCCTTCCGTGGCCGGAGCTTTCGGCGGCCTCGGTCGGTTCGCTTGAGCTGGTCGGCGGGCTGTGCGTGCTGCTCGGCGCGTTCACGGTCTTCGCCTCGCTGCTGGTGGCGCTGGAGCTCTCCACGCGGGTGCTGACCATCTTCGTCATCGGCAAGGGTTTCCCGCCGCCGTTGCCCGGCCAAATGCCGCTGCCCGACTACGAGACCAACCTCTTCTACATCCTGTTCCTGACCGCCTTGGTGATCGCCGGCGGCGGCAAGTACGCACTCGACAACGGAATCTGGCGATGGGTGGCGAGATCCGCCGCGACATCCTGAGGGGAGGGGCGACCATGACAAAGCGCTGGTACGAACTGGCTCCCATTCCCGTCCGGGCGATCGTCGGCGGGGGTCTGGCCTATCACGGCTATCCGAAGATCTTCACCGCGGAGGGGCACGCCAGCTTCCTCTACATCATGAAGGGCATGGGCGTGCCGTTCCCCGAGCTGCTGTCCTGGGTGATCGGCTGCCTGGAATTCTTCGGCGGCCTGCTGCTGTTCAGCGGGACCTTCGTCTCGCTGGTCGCCCTGCTGATCGTGATCGAGATGGCGGCCAACCTGATCACGGCCCTGATCAACGGCGGCTTCCCGCCGCCACTCAATCCGGACCAGCCGTTGCCGGGCTACGAGCAGACCCTTCTCTACATGTTCGGCGCCCTGGCGCTGTTCATCGGGGGATCGGGCGGCTTTTCGGTGACCCGCATCTTCGTGCCCCGACAGACGGTGTGAGATGAACGATATCGCCAACGATTCGAGAGGCTTGTTGGCGGGCGCGTTCCGGGCGCTCGAGGACATGCGCTCGAGGTTGGAGATCGCCGAAAGGTCCCAGCGCGAGCCGATCGCCGTGATCGGCCTGGGCTGCCGTTTCCCCGGCGCCGACAATCCCGAAGCCTTCTGGTCGCTGCTGCGCGAAGGCCGCGACGCCGTGGGCGACGCGCCGGCCGGGCGATGGGACGTCGAGGCCTTCTACGATCCCGATCCAAACATCCCCGGCAAGATGTACACCAAGCGCGGCGCTTTCCTCGACCGCGTCGACACCTTCGATCCGGCCTTCTTCGGCATCGCGCCCCGCGAGGCCGTGACGATGGACCCGCAGCAGCGGCTGTTCCTCGAGGTCGCCTGGGAAGCCCTGGAGGACGCCGGCCTGCCGCCCGATCGGCTGGGCGGCTCCAGCACCGGGGTCTTCCTCGGCATCTGCAACCATGACTACGCCCACACCCTGGCCCGGGCCGGGGTCGAGGCCATCGACGCCTATACGGGCACCGGCACCACCCCCAGCGTCGCGGCCGGGCGGCTGTCCTATGTGCTGGGCCTGCAGGGACCGTGCATGACGGTCGACACCGCCTGTTCGTCCTCGCTCGTGGCGCTGGACCTGGCGGTGCAGCATCTGCGCTCGGGGCGCTGCGACCAGGCGCTGGTCGGCGGCGTCAACCTGCTGCTGATGCCGGAAAGCACGGTCTATTTCTGCAAGGTCCGCGCCCTGGCGCCGGACGGCCGCTGCAAGACGTTCGACGACGGCGCCGACGGCTACGGGCGCGGGGAGGGGTGCGGGGTCGTCGTCCTGAAGCGCCTGTCCGACGCCCTGCGCGACGGCGACGACATCCGCGCCGTGGTGCGCGGGGTGGCGGTCAATCACGACGGCCGCAGCAACGGCCTGACCGCCCCCAACGGCCTGTCGCAGGAAGGCGTGATCAACGCCGCGCTCGCCGACGCCGGGGTCGCGCCGCACGAGGTCGGCTACGTCGAGGCCCACGGCACGGGCACGCCGCTGGGCGACCCGATCGAGCTGGCGGCCCTGGCGCGCGCCTATGGCGACCGCGACGGCCCGCTGATCGTCGGCTCGGCCAAGACCAACATCTGCCACCTTGAGGCCGCCGCCGGCGTCGCGGGCCTGATCAAGACGATCCTGGCCCTGGAGCACGGCGAGATCCCGGCCCACCTCCATTTCGAAAAGCCGAACGCCCACCTGCCGTGGGACAGCCTGCCGATCACCATCCCTAGTCAAGCCGTCGCCTGGCCCGCGTCGGCGCCGATGGCGGGGATCAGTTCGTTCGGCTTCAGCGGCACCAACGCCCACGTCATCCTGGAAGCCGGACCGCCCCGGTCCGAGCCGTCCATGCCCCGCCCCGTGACCCTGCTGACGGTCTCTGCCCCCACGGAGTCGGCCGCCCGCGCTCAGGCCGGACGCTACGCCACCTTGCTGAGCCAGGCCGGCACGGTCGCCGCCGACGCGGCGTTCTCGGCCAACACCGGGCGCGCCCACTTCAGGCACCGGGCCGCCGTCGTCGGCTCGCACGACGAACTGACTGCGACGCTGGAAGACCTGGCGCGCGGCGGGATGCCCCTTCATCGCCTCGACGGTTCCGACCCGCGCGTCGTCTTCCTGTTCACCGGCCAGGGCTCCCAATTCGTCGGCATGGCGCGCGAACTCGACGCCGGAGAAGCCGTCTTCCGGGACGTCATCGACCGCTGCGACGCGATCTTCCAGGACGAATTCGACACCGACCTGCGGGCGCTGCTCTGGGGCGACGGCGAGGTCGGGCGCCTGGACGAGACCGCCTTCACCCAGCCGGCGCTCTACGCGGTCGAATGCGCGCTGTCGGCGCTCTGGCGATCCTGGGGCGTCGTCCCTGCGGCCGTGATCGGCCACAGCGTCGGCGAATTCGCGGCCATGCAGGCGGCGGGCGTGCTGTCGCTCGAAGACGGCTTCCGTCTGGTCGCCACCCGCGGCCGGATGATGCAGACGCTTTGCGAACGCGGCGCCATGGCGGCGGTGGCGGCGTCCGAATTGCGGGTCAGGGATCTGCTCGGCCAGCTTCCGGCCGATCTCGCCGTGGCGGCGGTCAACGCCGCCGACGATGTCGTCCTGTCCGGCGCTCCGGCCTCGCTGGACTTGCTCCTGGAGCGCCTTGCCGAGCAAGGCGTACGGCATCGGCGACTGGCCGTCTCCCACGCGTTCCACTCGCCGCTGATGGAGCCGATGCTCGACGGCTTCGCGGCCTATGCGGCGGAGATACCGTTCGCCCAGCCGGTGCTCCCGGTGATCTCCAACCTGACCGGCGCCAGGCTTGAAGATGCACCTGACGCGGCCTACTGGCGTCGCCATGCGCGGGAAGCGGTGCGCTTCGAGGCCGGCCTCGCGACGCTCAAGGCCGACGGCTGCACCGTCTTCCTCGAAATCGGCCCCCAACCGGTGCTGCTGGGCATGGCCCGCCGGTCCGGTGTCTTCGACGGGACGCCGAACGCCCTCTGGCTTCCCTCGCTGCGCAAGACCGGCGACGACGCCCGCGAGATGCTCGAAGCCCTGGCCGCGCTCTACCGGATCGGCGCGCCGATCAACTGGCGGGCGTTCGAGGCGGGTCGCGGGCGGCGCACGGCGCTACCGACCTATCCTTTTGAGCGCCAGCGGTTCTGGCTCGATGACGTGGCGGCGTCGCCGCATCTGGAGTTCGCCTCGAACGCGACGGGGATGTCCGAACCGGCGGCGTCTCCATGGACGTCGGCCGAGACCTCGCCGGCCGTATCGGCGCAAGGCGTCAGCGCCTTCGCGGCGGAGCTGCTCGCGGCCAATCCGGGCGATCGATACGGCCTGCTGCTCGACCGCATCCAGTCGGAGGTCAAGCGCGTCCTACGCCTGCCGACCAAGCCGGACCTGAAGCAGGGCCTGTTCGAGCTGGGCATGGACTCGCTGATGGCGGTCGAGTTGCGCTCGCGTCTAGAGATCGGACTGGGGCGGACGCTGCCGTCGACCGTGGCGTTCGATCATCCGACCATCGAGCGTCTGGCGCGGCATCTCCTCGACCTGATCGCGCCGTCGGACGCCGCGCCGACCGCCCACCTGAAGAAAGCCGATCCCCAGGCGCCGATCGCCATCGTCGGCCTGGGCTGCCGCTTCCCCGGCGGCGCCAACGATCCCGAAGCCTTCTGGCGCCTGCTCCGCGACGGCCAGGACGCCGTGATCCAGATCCCGTCGCAGCGCTGGGCGGCCGCCGACTGGTTCGACCCCGATCCGGAACGCGTCGACAAGAGCTATTGCCAGTCGGGCGCCTTCCTCGGCGTGGCCGTCGAGGACTTCGACACCCAGTTCTTCGGCATCACACCCCGCGAAGCCACCGCGATGGACCCGCAGCAACGTCTGTTGCTGGAAGTCGCCTGGGAAGCTCTGGAACACGCCGGACGGCCGCCCGTCGACGGCGAGCGGGTCGGGGTGTTCGTCGGGGTCAACGCCAACGACTACGCCAGATTGCTGGGGCAGGGCGGTAAGGCGATCGACGCCTACGCCTTCACCGGCAACACCTTCAGCGTCGCCGCCGGGCGGCTGTCGCACACCCTCGGCTTCCAGGGGCCCAGCCTGGCGATCGACACCGCCTGTTCCTCTTCGCTGGTCGCGGTCCACTTGGCCTGCCAGAGCCTGCGGATGGGCGAATGCGAGGCGGCTCTGGCCGGCGGCGTCAATCTGATGCTGGCGCCGGACGCCTATGTCGCCCTGTCCCGAATGCACGCGCTGGCCCCCGACGGCCGCTGCAAGACCTTCGACGCCTCGGCCGACGGCTACGGGCGCGGCGAGGGTTGCGGACTGGTGGTGCTGAAACGGCTGTCGGACGCGGTGACCGACGGCGACGACGTGCTGGCGGTGATCCATGGCTCCGCCGTCAACCAGGACGGGGCCAGCGGCGGGCTCACCGTGCCGAACGGTATCGCCCAGCAGGCCCTGATCGGCGAGGCCCTGGAACGCGCCGGCTTGGCGCCGGAAGACATCGGTTATCTCGAAGCGCATGGCACCGGCACGCCGCTCGGCGATCCTATCGAGTTGGGCGCGGCGGCTCGCGCTCTACGGCCCGAAGGCGCCAAAGATCGTCCCCTGTTCGTCGGCTCGGCGAAGACCAATATCGGCCACCTCGAAGCCGCTGCTGGGGTGGCGGGCCTGATCAAGACGGTGCTGGCGCTGCGTCATGAGACCATTCCGCGCCATCTGCACTTCGACACGCCCAATCCCCAGATCGAATGGAGCACGCTGCCGGTCGAGGTGACCACCAAGGCGGTCCCCTGGCCGTCGGGCGACCGCCCGCGCTTCGCCGGCGTCAGCAGTTTCGGGATGAGCGGCACGAACGCCCACGTGATCGTGGGGGAGGGACCTGCGCGGGTCGAGGCGGCGGTTCAGCCCGATCCCGGCCTGCAGGTGATCCCCCTGTCGGGCCGCGGCGAGGCGGCGGCGCGGGCCCTGGCCGAGCGCTACAAGCCCTTCACCGACGCGCCCCTGGCCGACATCGCCTTCGCCGCCGGCGCCGGGCGCTCGCACTTCGAACACCGCATCGCCATCCTGGCCGAGACCGGCGAGCAGTTGGCCAAGCGCCTCGACGCGGCCGCCGAGGGTCGCAGCGACCCCGGCGTGCTGCGTGGCCAGGTCTCCGGGGCCCAACGGCCGAAGATCGCCTTCGTCTTCACCGGCCAGGGCTCGCAATACGCCGGCATGGGCCGCCAGCTCTACGACCGCGAGCCGGTGTTCCGCGCCGCCCTGGACCGCTGCGACGCCCTGCTGGACGGGACCTTGCTGCCGGTGCTGTTCGAGGACGCCAGCGGCCTGATCGACCAGACCGGCCATACCCAGTCGGCGCTGTTTTCCCTGGAATACGCCCTGTGCGCCCTGTGGCGCTCCTGGGGCGTGGAGCCCTCGGTGGTGCTGGGCCACAGCGTCGGGGAATATGTCGCCGCCTGCGTGGCCGGGGTGTTCAGCCTGGAGGAGGGCCTGAAGCTGGTGGCCCGCCGCGCCCAGTTGATGCAGGCCCTGCCGCCGGGCGGAGCCATGGCCGCGGTCTGGGCGAGCGAGGCGGATCTCGACCTTTCCGCCTACGGCGATCGCCTGTCGCTGGCCGCCGTCAACGGTCCCGGCGACTTGGTGGTCTCCGGCGAGGCGACGGCCCTGGACGCCTTGCGCGCCGACCTGGAGCGCAAGGGCGTGGCCAGCCGGCCGTTGATCGTCTCCCACGCCTTCCACTCGCCGCTGATGGCCCCGATCCTGGAGCCGTTCGCTGATCTKGCCCGCACCGTCGACTACCAGCGSCCGCAGGTCCGGCTGATCCGCGACCTGGACGGCGCGCTSGCCGACGGCCCGCTGGACGCCGACTACTGGACCGCCCACCTGCGCAACCCGGTGCGCTTCCACGACGCCTTGCAGACCCTCAAGGCCCAGGACTGCACCGTGGTCGTCGAGATCGGCCCGCACCCCATCCTGACCACCATGGCCAAACCGGCCGAAGACGAGGGTCCCCGCTGGCTGCCGTCCCTGCGTCGCAAGCGCGGCGACCTGGACACCCTGCGCGAGACCCTGGCCGCCCTCTATGTCGCCGGCGCGCCGATCGACTGGACCGCCGTCCATCGCCATCAGCCCCACGCCCGCCTCCACCTGCCGACCTATCCCTTCCAGCGCAAACCCTACTGGATGGCCCCGACACCCGCGGTGAATACGGGGGCGGCC
>NZ_JBFUAW010000004.1:0-138663 GCF_056406095.1 Caulobacter sp. P1_D6
GGGCGGGGGGAGTAGCGGTGAGGTGGGACCACTCCCCCCACCGGCGCCTTCGCGCCGCCTCCCCCACAGGGGGAGGACCTAAAGCAGGCGGCGTCGTCACAGCCCCACCACCAGACTCACCGTCGTGGTCGTCGAGCCGCCGATGTTCAGGGTCTGCACCGTCTTCGCCCCCTCCACCTGGCAGTCGCCGGCCGCGCCGGTCACCTGCTTGAAGGCGTCCAGCGCCATGCGCACGCCGGTGGCGCCGACCGGGTGCCCCGCGCCGATCAGGCCGCCGGAGGGGTTGACCGGCAGGCGGCCGCCGATGGCGATGGAGCCATCCTCGACCGCCTTCCAGCTCTCGCCCGGCGCGGTCAGGCCCAGATGGTCGATGGCCATGTATTCGGTGGCGGTGAAGCAGTCGTGGACCTCGACGGCGTGGACCTGCGACAGGTCGGTGATCCTGGCCCTGGCCCGGGCCTCCTCGATGGCGCGGCGCACCTGGGGGAAGACATAGGGCTGGTCGCGGCTGGCCTCGACCTTGCGGGCGTAGCTGATCGGGGCCGAGCGATGGCCCCAGCCCTTGATGCGCGGCAGGCTCTCCAGCGGCACGCCGCGCAGGAAGGCGTAGGCCCGGGCCCGGCGCTCCGACGCCAGGAACACCACCGCCGTGCCGTCCGTCACCTGGCCGCAGTCCTGCTTGCGCGTGCGGCCCTCGACCACCGGATTGGCGACGTCGTCGGCGGTGAAGGCCTCGGGGCCGAACCGCCAGTCGCGGGTCTGGGCGTTGGGGTTGCGGCGGCCGTTGGCGAAGTTGTTCTGGGCGATCGCCATCAGGTGTTCGTACTTCAGGCCGTGGCGGCGGTCGTATTCGTCGGCCAGGTCGGAGAAGGCGCGCGGCCACAGGAAGCGGGCGTCCTGGAACTCCTCGCCCACCCAGGCGGCCGAGCCCAGGTGTTCGGCGGCGGTCTGGCCGGGGACGTTGCGCATCTGCTCGATCCCGACCACGCAGGCCAGGTCGTAGCGGCCGGCCTCGATCTCGGCGGTCGCCGCCAGGATCGCCACGCTGCCGGAGGCGCAGGCCGCCTCGTGGCGCGCGGTCGGCAGGCCGTCCAGGGCCGGATGCACCTGGCCGAAGAAGCCGCCCAGCAGCCCCTGCCCCGCGAACAGCTCGCCGGCGAAGTTGCCGACATGGCCGGTCTCCAGGTCCCCGGGGTCCAGGTCGACGGCGGCCAGCCCCTCGCCCACCGCCTGGGCGAAGGCGTCGGTCAGGCTCAGGCCTTGCCGCGCCCAATTGACCGAAAAATCGCTCTGCCAGCCGCCCAGGATATAGACCATGGCCGTCGCCTCCCGCTCGCAACCCCAACTCGCCGATGTGACCTCGGCTTAGTGAGTCCGACTATACAAGCGACCCCTCGCGAGACAATGCTCCGCGTTGACACACCGACGCGAAACACCCGAACCAAGCATCATGACCGAGGTCGCCGCCCCCCCTGCTTCAATGGTCCGCGCCAGCTCGGCCGCGCGGGCCCTGAACCTGATCGGCGACCGCTGGACCCTGCTGACCCTCTACGCCGCCTTCATGGGCGAGACCCGGTTCGACGGCCTGGTGCGGTTGACGGGCATGGCGCGCTCGCTGCTGGTCGATCGGCTGGCGCGGCTGGAAACGGCCGGCGTGCTGGAGAAGCGGCCCTACCAGGACCGTCCCGTCCGCCACGGCTATCACCTGACGGCGATGGGCAAGGACCTGTACGACGCGGCCCTGATGATCCTGCGCTGGGAGACCCGCTGGCACTATGACGAGACCAGCCCCTCGCATCGCATCGAACACGCCGCCTGCGGCAAGCCGCTGGTCGCCGAGCTGGTCTGCAAGGCCTGCGACCGGCCGGTCGAGGCGCGCGACGTCGAGCTGATCCCCGGTCCGGGCGCCGGGCTGGAGCCGGCGCCCCGCGCCCGCCTGCAACGTCGCTCGACCGTCGAGACCGCCCAGCCGCTGACGCCGATGCTGGAGCGCTCGATCGCCGTGCTGGGCGACCGCTGGACCGCCCACTTGCTGGCCGCGGCCTTCTACGGCCGGCGGCGGTTCAACGACCTGCAGGCCGAGCTGGGCGCGGCGACCAACATCCTGGCTGACCGGCTGACGCGGCTGACGGCCCTGGGCATGCTGGAGCGGCGGCTCTACCAGGCCCGGCCCGAGCGCTGGGAGTACCGGCTGACCGACGAGGCTCGCGACCTCTTCCCGCTGATCGCGGCCCTGATGGCCTGGGGCGATCGCTGGCTGGCGGGCGAGGCCGGGCCGCCGGAGGTGCTGATCCACAAGCCGTGCGGACATCCGCTGGAGACCAAGGTGCGGTGCGGCGAATGCCACGGGGCGGTGGACGTAAGGTCGACGCGGCTACCTGAAACGCCGCGCTAGAGCCACAGCCCCGTCGCCGTAACGCCATCCCCCCAGAACCCTTCGGCCGGCCTCGTCATCCGCCCGTCCGCCACCCGGCAGCCGCCGGGGTGGTCCTCGGCCAGCCACCAGGGCCCGTCCAGGTCGGCGAAGGCGCACGAACCCGCCAGGTGCAGGGCGGGCGCGATGGCCAGGGACGAGGCGACCATGCAGCCGACCATCAGCGTGAAGCCGTGGTTGCGGGCCTCCTCCAGCATCAGCAGGGCCTCGGTCAGGCCGCCCGACTTGTCGAGCTTGAGGTTCACGGCGCGATAGCGGCCGCGCAGGGCGGCCAGGTCGTCGGCGGTGTGCACCGACTCGTCGGCGCAGATCGGATAAGGCGGGTCGTAGCCCTCCAGCGCCTGGTCCTGGCCGGCCGGCAAGGGCTGCTCGACCAGGGCGATGTTGAGGTCCGACAGCACCGGCTTGAGGCCGTCGAGGATGGTGAAATCCCAGCCCTCGTTGGGATCGACGATCAGCCGGGCGTCCGGGGCGGCCTTGGCCACGGCCAACAGGCGGCCGGCGGGATCCTCGGCCGACAGCTTGACCTTGATCAGCGGCGCGGAGGCCACGGCCCGGGCCGCCGCGCCCATGGCCTCGACGCCGTCCAGGCTGACGGTGACGGCGGTGACCAGGCTGTCGGGCACGCGCAGGGCGGTCAGGGCCTCGACGCTGAGCCCCTCGCGCTTGGCCCGCAGGTCCCACAGGGCGCAGTCCAGGGCGTTGCGGGCCGCGCCGGCCGTCAGCAGCGCCAGGGCGTCGTGCGGCCGCGCGCCGTCGCGCAGGGCCTGGGCGGCGGGCTGGAGCTGGGCGACCACGCTCTCGACCGTCTCGTCGTAGCGGGCGTAGGGCACGCTCTCGCCTCGCCCGACCAGCTCGCCTTCCACGACCTCGACCACCACCACCTCGGCGGCGGTCTTGACCCCGCGCGAGATGCGGAACGGGGCCTTCAGGCGGTGGTTGACATGGGCGATCGAGACGGTGCGCTGCATGTCCCTGCCATCCCACCGTCTGGCGGATTTGGCTAGAGCATGGCAGCCGAAAGTGGATGCCGGTTTCGGCGCCCGCCATGCTCAAAATATCTAGTCGCGACGGCGGATCGGCGAGTCGGCGCGGCGCTCGCGGAGCACCTGCATGGCCAGCCGGGGATCCCACACGAACAGCGCGCCCCAGACCAGCAGCACGCCGGCGTAGTTCAGCGCGCCAATCACGCCGCCGGGACGGCCGGGGCGCGTGAAACGGACCGAGCGGGACCGGGGCTGGAACAGGCTGGGCATGGCGATGTCGGTCATGGCGTCCTCCGTGGATGTCCACACCTTCGTCGACCGATGCGTCAGTTCCGGACGTATGATATGGCCGCTTCGCCCCCATATCTCGCCGACGGGCGTTTAGACCCGCAGAGCAGGAGCGCCACGGGCATGAGCAAGCCGGTCACCATCACCATTCCCCACGCACTGGGCGCCGCCGAGGCGCACCGCCGCATCGAGGAAGGGTTCGGCCAACTGCTCAGCCAGACCGGCGGCATGGTCAAGGACGTCCAGAAGTCGTGGGCCGGCGACGCCCTGACCTTCTCGGCCCAGGCCATGGGCCAGCCGATCTCGGGCGTGCTGACGGTGTTCGAGGACTCCGTGCGGATGGACATCGTCCTGCCCGGCCTGCTGGGCGTGATCGCCGGCAAGATCACCGGCCAGGTCAAGAAGCAGGGTACGTTGCTGCTGGAGAAGAAGTAGCGCTCAAAAACATCCGCTCATCCCGACGAATGCCGGGATGAGCGGGATTGGGGCTACGACGTCTTAACCCGCCGCGCCGGCGCGTCCTTGGCGGCCGGGCGCTTGGCCGGTGGACGCTTTGCCTTCGGCGAGGCCTTGGCGCCCTTGCGGGACTCGCGCTCGGCCGCGACCTTCTCCAACCGGTCCTGGGCGATCTGGGCGTGCTCGGTGCAGCGGGCGTGCATGGCCGCCAGCTCCTTCTCGGTCAGCTTCTCGATGCCGATGAAGTCGTTCTCGGCCTCGGAGGTCAGGATCAGCTCGTCCAGCTTGGTCTGAACCGCCGCGCCGTCGCGGTTCTGGGTGTTCTGGATCAGGAACACCATCAGGAAGGTGATGATCGTGGTTCCGGTGTTGATCACCAGTTGCCAGGTTTCCGAGAACTTGAAGATCGGCCCGCTGGCGGCCCAGACGACGACCAGCAGCACGCAGAGGATGAAGGCCGGCGGACTGCCGGTGACCCGCGCCGTGGCGTTGGCGAATTTGGCGAACAGCTTATCCATGACGCTCCCAGCTCTCGGACCTGAAGATCCGGGGTCATAACGCCCGACGAGGTCGCCGGGTTCGGGGCGGTTCGGATCCCAGGCGCCTCCGCTTACCCCGCCCACGCGTTAGGGACGGATGTTCGATCCGTATCTGCTGTTCCTGCTCGGCCTCGGCGTCGTCGTGCTGCTGGTCGCGTGGCTGCCGATGGCGCTCAGCCGCCTCCCGCTCTCCCTGGCCATCCTCTGCGTGCTGATCGGCGTGGTGGTGTTCCAGGGCGGCCTCCTGCCCTTCCATTCCGATCCGGTGAGGTTCTCGACCCTGACCGAACGGATGACCGAGATCGTGGTGATCGTCTCGCTGATGGGCGCGGGGCTGAAGATCGACCGGCGGATCGGCTGGCGACGCTGGGGTTCGTCCTGGCGGCTGATCGCCATCACCATGCCGCTGAGCATCGTCGCGGTGACGCTGATGGGCGTCCACGGCCTGGGCCTGGGCCTGGCCTCGGCCTTGCTGCTGGGCGGCGCCCTGGCGCCCACCGATCCGGTGCTGGCCTCGGACGTCCAGGTGGGGCCGCCGCGGTCGGGCGAGGACGGCGAGGCCCGCTTCGCCCTGACCTCGGAGGCCGGCCTCAACGACGGCTTCGCCTTCCCCTTCGTGCACCTGGCCGTGGCCATTGCTCTCGCCGGCGGCGCGGTCGGCCAAGGCCTGGTCACGCACTGGCTGGCGGTCGACGTGCTGTGGCGCGTGGTCGCCGGGGCCGGGGTCGGCTGGGCGGTCGGCAAGGTGCTGGGCTGGGCCACGTTCAAGGCCCCGCACGCCAGGATCTCGGGCACCGGCGACGGCCTGGTGGCCCTGGGCGCGACCCTGGTGGCCTACGGCGTCGCCGAGGCCGCCCACGGCTACGGCTTCCTGGCGGTGTTCGTCGCCGCCCTGGCCCTGCGGGCGACCGAGCGCGACCACGAATTCCACGAAGCCATGCACGACTTCGCCGAGCAGGTGGAGCGCCTGCTGATGATGCTGGTCCTGGTGCTGCTGGGCGGCGCGGTGGCGGGCGGCCTGCTGGACTCCCTGACCTGGAAGGAGGCGGCGTTCGGCCTGGCGCTGGTGTTCATCGTCCGCCCGCTGGCCGGCTGGATCGGCCTGATCGGCGCGCCGCACTCGATGCGCGAGCGCGCGGTCGTGGCCTTCTTCGGCATTCGCGGGATCGGGTCGTTCTACTACCTGGCCTATGGCCTGAACCACGGCGACTTCCACGGCTGGGACCGGCTATGGGCGATCGCCGGCTTCGTCGTGCTGTGCTCGATCCTGATCCACGGTGTCACCGCCACCCCGCTGATGACCCGGATCGACGCCTGGCGACGGCGCGAAGTCTTGCACCAGGACGACCCACAACCAGGACGTGATTGAACTTCACCTTAGGATGCGGCAAAGCGTCACAGCTTCGCGTATCGACGAAACGTAAAGGCCCTGTTCGCGTATTTCTCCCGTCCGGGGAACGGGAAAACAATGCAGGCTAACGTCGCCCATCAGGAACAGCGGCGGCAGGACAGGATCCTGTTCGTCCTGGCCGTGGCGTTGGTGGCCAGCCAGGCGTTCAGCGATTTCCTGACCCGCAACGCGCTCGGCGTCCCGACCCTGTGGCCTTCCAACGCCCTGTTGGCCGGCGGGCTGCTGGTGCTGAACCCGCGCCGTCGCCTGATCCTGACAATCATCGCCGTGATCGGCCACGTGGCCATCGACCTGCTGGTCGGCGACGGCCCGGGCCGCGCGGCGCTGTACACCGTGGTCGACATCGGCGAGGCCCTGCTGGTCTGGTGGGTGACCCGGCGCTTCTTCGGCGGACCGCCGCGCGTGCGGACCATGCGGCAGTTGGCCCTGCTGACCACCCTGACCGCGCCGGTCACCCTGGCGATGGCCGCGATCGCCGCGGCGGTGCTGACCCTGGGCTACGGCCTGCCCTTCGTGACGGTGCTGACCGACTGGTTCCTGTGCGGCGTGCTGGGCATGGCGATCGTCCTGCCCGCCGTGCTGGTGCTGCTGGACAGCGAGCACCGCCGGGCCTTCCAGCGCCCGGTGCTGGAACAGCTGGGCCTGGGCCTGCTGGTGGCGAGCCTGTCGGCGCTGGTGTTCCACGCCAAGGGCCTGCCCGCGCCGTTCCTGCTGTTCCCCGTCGCCCTGCTGGCCGCCTTCCGCCTGGGCCCGCGCGGAGCGGCCCAGACCTCGCTGATCGTCGCCTGCGTGGCCATCCCGCTGACCGTCCACGGGCTGTGGACCCCGCAGATCTCCACCGACTGGTCCCAGGCCCACCAGAACCGGCTGGTCCAGGTGTTCGTCGGCGTGCTGTTCGTCACCAGCCTGGCCACGGGCCTGGCCCTGGCCCAGCAGGAGCGCCTGCGCCGACTGCTGGTGCGCCGCGAGCAGCTTACCCGCGCCGCCCGGGCCCGCGCCCTGGCCGCCAACGAGGCCAAGACCGAGTTCCTGGCCACCATGAGCCACGAGATCCGCACGCCGCTGAACAGCATGCTGGGCTTCTCGCAGCTGCTGGTCGAACGCCGGGACTTGCCGCCCGACGTCCGCCGCCAGCTGACCCTGATCGACAGCGCCGGCACGGCCCTGCTGACCGTCGTCAACGACATCCTCGACTTCTCGCGCGTCGAGGCGGGCCAGGTGGAGCTGCTGTTCCAGCCGACCTCGGCGGCGGCGGTGCTGCACGACGCGGTGGGCATCATCCGGCCCGAGGCCGAGAACAAGGGGCTGACGCTGGAGGTCGAGGTCGTCGATCCGGTTGGCGGCCTGCACGACCTGGACGGCCTGCGCCTGCGCCAGGTGCTGCTGAACCTGCTCAACAACGCGGTGAAGTTCACCGAGGTCGGGCGGATCCGCGCCCGCCTGACCGTCGAGCCCGGCGAGATGGAAGACCGGCTCCGGTTCGAGATCATCGACACCGGCGTCGGCATCGCCATCGAGCAGCAGGGCCGCCTCTTCCAGCGCTTCAGCCAGATCGACAGCTCGGCCAGCCGTCCCTACGGCGGCGCGGGCCTGGGCCTGGCGATCAGCAAGGCGCTGGTCGAGCTGATGGGCGGCAAGATCGAGGTCGACAGCGCCCTGGGTCACGGCTCGGCCTTCTGGCTGGAGCTGCAGGCGCCCCAGGTCGAGGCCTATGACGCCGGCGAGCCCCGGCCGATGGCGGCGCCCGGCGCGGCGCGCATCCTGCTGGTCGACGACCACCCGATGAACCGCGAGATCGGCGCGGCCCTGCTGACCCTGGTCGGCTGCCAGGTCGAGACCGCCGACAACGGCCAGCAGGCGGTGGCCAAGGCGGCGCGCGGCGGCTTCGACATCATCCTGATGGACATCCACATGCCCGAGATGGACGGCTTGGCCGCCACCCGGGCCATCAAGGCGCTGGTCGGCGGGGCCGGCGACGTGCCGATCATCGCCATGAGCGCCGACGCCCTGCCCCAGCAGGTCGAGCGCTGCTACGCCGCCGGCATGGTCGACCACGTCGCCAAGCCCGTGCAGCGTGAGGTGCTGTACGCCAAGATCAGCCGGTGGCTGGCGCGGAAGTAGGCTTCGTCAGAGGCGGCTAACACTGGCCCCCTACGGACCGCTTCGCGGTCGTCTTCCCCCACAGGGGTAAGAGGGTGCCGCGCTTTCTTCGTCCTCCGCCCCCTACGGGGGCGGACAGACCGCGAAGCGGTCAGGTGGGGGCAAGTGGGTGAGCTGCTGACCCCATACTGGGCTTCCCTCCCCAGCCCTCCCCCACTAACCTCCCCCGGCACTTCGGGGAGACGACCATGAAGATACCGCGCCTGGCCGCCCTGGCCCTCTGCGCCGCGCTGGCCGCCTGCTCGCCGGCCAAGAAGGAGACCGCCGAGGTCCCCGGCCGCACCGCGCTGAAGCTGGCCACCGACTGGAAGGGCGAGGCCGAGCTGGGCGGCTACTACCAGGCGCTGGCGACCGGCGAATACAAGAAGCGCGGCCTGGACGTGACCCTGATCCAGGGCGGTCCGGGCGTGAACGTGCCCCAGCTCCTGGCCACCGGCGCGGTCGATGTCGGCGTCGGCTCCAACAGCTTCATCGTGCTGAACCTGGCCAAGGAAAGGGTCCCGGTCAAAGCCGTCGCCGCCTTCATGGACAAGGACCCCCAGGTGCTGATCGCCCACGACGGCCAGGGCATCAATTCCATCGCCGACATGAAGGGCCATCCGATCCTGTTGTCGGACGCCTCGATCACCGCCTTCTGGGTGTGGCTGAAGGCCAAGCACGGCTTCACCGACGACCAGGTGCGCAAGTACAACTATTCGTCCGCCCCGTTCCTGGCCGACAAGTCCGTGGTCCAGCAGGGTTACGCGACGTCCGAGCCCTACCTGATCCAGAAGGAGGGCAAGATCACGCCGAAGGTCTTCCTGCTGGCCGACGACGGCTATCCCGCCTACGCCTCGTTCGCCCTGGTCCCCACCGCGCTGATCGAGAAGAACCCGGCGGCCGTGAAGGCCTTCGTCGAGGCCACGGCGGCGGGCTGGACCAGCTACCTCTACGGCGACGCCAAGCCGGGCGACGCCCTGATCCTCAAGGACAATCCGGAAATGACCCAGGACGTCCTGGACCAGGCCCGCGAGAAGATGCGGTCCTACGGCATCGTGCCCCGCCAGGGCGTGGGCAAGATGGACGACGCGCGCTGGGCCGAGTTCTTCAAGGTCGCCTCCGAGCAGGGCGTGTACCCCAAGGACATGGACTACAAGTCGGCCTACACGCTGGACTTCCTGCCGAAGTGATCGCAGCCCTCCATCAGGTCGAGGTCGACTATCCCGGTCGCGGCCGAGCCCTCGGGCCGGTCGACCTGGCGCTTAGCCCCGGCGAGATCCTCGCCCTGGTCGGACCGTCGGGCTGCGGCAAGTCCACGGCCCTGCGGCTGCTGGCAGGGCTGGAGCCGCCGACGCGTGGAACTGTCACCCGCGCCGCCGGAAAGGGCGAGACCTCGGTGGTCTTCCAGGCCCCGACCCTGGCCCCGTGGATGAGCGCGGCGGCCAATGTGGCCCTGCCGCTGGAACTGGCCGGTACGCCCAGGGCGCAGGCCCGCGAGCAGGCCGTCCAGGCCCTGGCCAAGGTCGGGCTGACCGGCGCCGAGAACGCCCGCCCCGCCCAGTTGTCGGGCGGCATGGCCATGCGCGCCGCCCTGGCCCGCGCCCTGGTCACCCGCCCGCGCCTGCTGCTGCTGGACGAGCCGTTCGCGGCCCTGGACGAGATCACCCGTCGCGCCTTGGCCGACGACGTCCTGGCCCTGGCGGCCGAGCTGGCCCCGGCCGTGGTCTTCGTCACCCACAATGTCGAGGAGGCCGTCTACATGGCGGGGCGCGTCGTCGTGATGAGCGCCGGCCCCGGCCGCATCGCCGGCGAGGTGGCGGTCGAGGGACCGGTGGTCCGCCCGCCGGGCTTCCGCACCACGGCGGCGTTCCGCGAGACGGCCGAGGCGGTGTCGCGGCTGCTGGCCGGGAAGATCGGGGCCGCCGCATGATCCCCCTCAGTCGCTCCGCGACAGCTCCCCCAGAGGGGGAGCAGCTGACGGGTCGATCCTCCCCCTCTGGGGGAGGTCGCCCGAAGGGCCGGAGGGGGCTTGCCGCATGACCCGCCTCCTCGCCCCCCTGCTCCTGATCGCCCTGCTGCTTGCCGCCTGGGAGCTCGCCTGCCGCGCCCTGGCCGTGCCCGTCTATCTCCTGCCCGCGCCGTCGGCGATCGGGGCGGCCCTGGCCGAGGGCTGGCCGCTGCTGCTGGCCAGCGCCTGGAACACCCTGTCGACCGCCCTGATCGGCCTGGCCCTGGCCAGCGTCCTGGCCTGCGGCCTGGCCCTCTTGGTCAGCCTGAACCCGACGGTCGAGGACGCCGTGCGCCCCGTGGCCGTCACCCTGCAGGTGACGCCGCTGGTGGCCATCGGGCCGCTGATGACCATCTGGGCCGGGATCGAGCATCCGCAGCGGGCCGTCGTCGCCCTGGCGGCCGTGGCGGCCTTCTTCCCGATCTTCTCGGGCGCCCTGACCGGTCTGAAAGCGACTGATCCGGACCTTTCCCGCCTGTTCGACCTCTACGGCGCGCGCCGCGTCCAGAGACTGTGGCGCCTGCGCTTGCCCTCGGCCGTGCCCGCCTTGCTGGAGGGGCATAAGGTGGCGGCGGGCCTGGCCGTCGTCGGGGCCGTGGTCGCCGAGTTCGTGGCCGGATCGGGCGGCAATCAGGGCCTGGCCTGGCGGATCCTGGAGGCCTCCAACCGCCTGCAGACCGCGCGGGTGTTCGCCGCCCTGGCGGTGCTGGCGGTGCTGGGCGTGGCGCTGCACGGCCTGCTGAGCCTGGCCGAACGCCGCCTGCTGGCCTGGTGGCGCGGCCGCTGATCGCCGACGGCCAAGGTCGGAAACGCGACATGACACCACAATCTTTCGGCGAGGCCGGGCCGCGTTAGGTCAAGATTAAGCCCGCACGCCTATCAATCAGGCCGATCCCGCGCTCGTTTCGGACCGGTTCATGCGTCTCGCCCTGCTCCTGCCCGTGCTGTTCAGCGTCGCCGCCCCGGCGTACGCCGAGGGCGCGCGCGAGAGCCGCTACGGCCCGACCACGCCCCGGCAGGCGTCCGCCACGGCCGCCGCGCGCTATGACGGCCCGATGCTGGGCTGGTCCAACAAGCGCCAGCCGGCGAGCAATGTCGCCGCGCCCGCGACCTCCGCCCCGGCGCAACCCGCGCCGCTCGCGCCTTGGGCCGGCTACCGGGCGACGCCCGCACCCGCCGTCTACGCCTCGCCCGCCCAGAGCGCGCCTGCCCCCACGCCGCCGACCAGCCTCTACGCCGCGCCGCGCTCCGCGTCCGCCGTCGCCCGGACAACAGCCCCGGTCCCAGCCCAAGCCCCGGCCCCGGCCCCGGCCCCGGCCAAGGATTGGTCGAGCTACCGCAGCTCCCGGATGACCGCCGTCGCCCCACCCGCCCCGCAGCCGCCGCCTCGCGAGGTCGCCGCCGCCGACGTCGCCGCGACCGGCGCGACCGGCGCCCGTTTCTATTCGGTCGATCGCGAATACGGCCTCACGCCCGACGCCGCGCCGAGGGGCACCCCCGACAACCGCGTCCTGGTCACCGCCAGCGAACCGCCCCCCGAGACCAAGGACGCCGTCCCGATGCACGGCTCGGCCGACTGGCTGGCGGCCGGCGCGCGCGGCGATGACGACAATGACGACGACAGCGCGGCCCGCCGCGCCAAGACCCGGAACGAAGGCCTTTGATCCAGTCGCGCCTCCATGACCTCATCGCCCTGGCCGATGAGCCCTCCAGCTCGCGTCGTCGCGAACTGCTGCGCGGCGTCACCGACCTGTTCTTCGCCGCCGATGGTCACGGCGACGTCGAGATGGGTCTGTTCGACGACGTGATGGGCCAGCTGGCCGGCGAGATGGAAGAGGCGGTGCGCATCGAGCTGGCCGAGCGCCTGGGCGCGACCGCCACCCCGCCGCCGACCCTGACCCGCACCCTGGCCAGCGACAGCATCGCCATTGCCCGTCCGATCCTGGAAGGCGCGCCCCAGCTCAGCGAAGCCGACCTGCTGCATGTGGCCCGCACCCAGGGCCAGGATCACCTGCGGGCCATCTCGCAGCGCCCGGTCGTGCCCAGCCTGGTGTCCGACGCCATCGTCGAGCGCGGCGACGACACCACCCTGGGCGTGCTGCTGCGCAACGAGGGCGCGGTGCTGTCCCGCCAGGCCCACGAGGCGGCGGTCGATCGCGCGGCGGCCAATCCGGCCCTGCACGAGGCGGTCATCGATCGCAAGGCCATGCCCATGGACCTGCTCAACGAGATGTACTTCGTGGCCGAGGCGCGCCTGCGCGACCGGATCATGGAGCGCAACGCCGATGTCGATCCGGCCATCCTGGAAGCGGCGCTGAAGGCCGGCCGCAACCGCGTCGCCGCCGGCGACGGCGCCCTGCCGGCCGACTACCAGGCGGCGGTCGACGAGATCGTGGCGCTGAAGCTGCGCGGCGCGATCACGCCCCAGGCCCTTGTCGCCATGCTGCGCAGCAACAGGACCAGCCAGTTCCTGGTGGCCCTGGCCGAGCTGGCCGACATCGACTTCCACACCGCCCGCAAGATCATCGAGCGCCGCGAACTGGACGCCCTGTCAGTGGTCTGCAAGGCGGCGGACTTCGACCGCGCCCTGTTCCTGACCTTCGCCCTGCTGATCCTGGATCCGAACGACAACGCCATGGGCAAGGCCAAGGGCTATGGCGAGCTCTACGCCGCCCTGCCCCGAGAGGCCGCCCTGCGCACCATCCGCTTCTGGCGCATGCGCCGCACGACCGGCGACGTCGCGGCGGCCTAAGGCCTTCCTCCACCAAAGACGTAAATTCGCGCGGAACTGGCGTCCGCCGACGCCGTTCCCTTTCCCGTCGAGGGGCCTTCCGTCTCCGGAGCGCCCTAGTGGAACTGCCCAAGAACAAGACGGCCCTGGCCGCCGGCGTGGCCGTGGCCGCGATCGTGACGACGGCCGCCCTGGGAATGGCGGTCTGGCCCGCGCTGACGCGCCCCGATCCGCCCGCCGAGGCGGTGGGGGACGATGGCCTGCGCATCCGCCTGGTAGAGCCGCCCAAGGCGCTGGTCGCGCGGGCCAGTCCGCTGGACGTCGGCCTGTCCGAGGCCGCCCAGGCCATGGCCAAGGGCCGCGAGGCGCTGTTCGTCCAGACGCCCACCTTCCGTCCCGCGTCGCCGAGACCCCCGCCGACACCACCCCGGTATGCGCCCGCGCGGGTCGCTCAGGTCGACGACGAGGACGATCTCGCGCCGCCGCCCGAGCCGGTCGACGACCGATGGGATCGTGAACGCGAGAGCGGCTACGAGCTTGCCCAGCAACGGTGGGAAGATGAACGCGAAGCCCGGCGTGAGCGCGATCGACGGGCGGCCTGGGAGCAGGCGCAGCGCGACGATCGCCGACGCTGGGAAGAGGCTCGCGAACGGGATCGCTACGACGCCGAGCGCCATGACGATCGCTACGATCCCCCGCCGCCGCCGGAAGACGACGACGCTCCGCCGCCCAGGCGCTGGTGAGCCTAGCCGCGCCGGCCCTGCATCAGGGTCAGCAGCCAGCCGACGCCCAGGCCGCCGGCGACGGTCAACGGCAGAGTCACGATGTCGGGCGTGGGTTCGTGCAGCCACAGATCGCGGCCGGCCAGCAGGCCCCAGACGACAAGGCCCCAGACGGCGCCGTGCACCGCCCACGGATACCGGTCCATCCATCCGCGCAGGCCGGTCCGAGCCGGCAGTTCTTCGGCGGGTTCGACGGGACCGCCGCAGGCGGTGCAGGTCCAGCCGCCCCAGGGCCCGTGCGGCGCGGCGCCGGGACCGATCGGCGTCCCGCAGGCCTTGCAGCGCGCGGGCTCGGCGCGACGGCGGACCACCGACGGCAGGCCGCGCAGTCCCATGATCACGATGAAAAGATAGATGAGGAGATAGACGACCCGCGAGACGTCCAGGTCCTCGAAACTTCCGCCCATGCCCGCCCCCGAAACGCTGCGCCGCCAAAGTTAGGGCGTGTCGCGTCTCGGGTCGAGGCTTCGGGACGAACCGTTTAGCGGATGCGGATGCGGACCGGGACGTCGATGAACGAGCCGGCGCGGCTCTTGCCGTCGGGGCCCATCAGCTCGACCTGGAACTGCGAGGCCATCGAAACGGCGGCCTTGCCGACGCCCATGTCGGCGGGGAATTCGCTTTGCACCGAGCAGGCGGTCAGACCGCCGTCGCGCTTGACCATGCAGCTCAGCATCGCTTCGGCGATCTGCGGCTGGACGTCCTTCACCTGGGTGACGGCGGGCTGATCGGCGATCGGAGTCGGAACGATCGAAACAGCGGCGGCGGCGAGCAACGAAGCGATCACTGGGTCTTCCCTACTGGTCTTTGGGTCCGGCCCGTTCGAGGCCGTCCGGTTTCATTTTGGGTCAGGCGGCGTGCGCCTGCTTCACCCTTTGCAACCCTTGAGCCGCCAAGTCGGTCAGCGACCGCAGGCCCAGCTCGGCGAAGATGTCGAAGGCGCTGGCCAGGGCCATCGCGGCCCGGTCCAGGCGGCCGTCGTCGCGGCCGGTGATCTCGACCCGGGCCTCGTAGAGGCGGGCCAGGTTCATCTGGGTCACCGCCCAGGTGGCCGGGTCGCGGGCGCCCGGGGTCGCGGCCAGCTCGGCCTTGAAGGCCATTTCGGCGGCGTCCAGCACGGCCAGGTCGGCGGTCAGCTCGGCGCAGCGGGCCAGGCTGAGGGCGCGGTTGTTGGCGACCACGGCGCGCAGGGCCAGGGCCGGCTGGGTCTTGAGGATGTGCGAGGCGCGGTCGTAGCAGGTGACGGCCCGTTCGAAGCAGCGCTCCGAGGTGGTGGCCTCGCCCATGGCCTGCAGGCCGGCGCCCAGGGCGGCCTGGGCTCGGGCCCAGTCCATCGGGCTGTGGTCGGCGGTGACCGGCTCCAGCGCCGCGGCCAGGGCCTCGACCCCGTCGGCGATGTTGTTGATCTCGCCGTCCAGCTCGCCCAGTTGCACCAGGGCCGCGCCGCGCAGGGACTCAAGGCGCGACCAGGCCAGGGGTTCGAAATCGGGATCCAGGCCGGCCTCGGCCTCGCGGGCCTCGTTCAACGCCACTTCGGTGAGGGCGCGGTCCTTCAGGCGGGCGGCGCAGGCCAGCAGCAGCTCGACGCGGGCGGCGCGCTGGTCGGCCAGCAGCAGGCGCGAAGCCCCGCCCTTGACGCGGCGCGCGGCCGACAGGCCCCGCAGCGGCGCCTCGAAGGCCTCGGCGGCGGCCAGGGCGCGGTCCAGGTCGTTCTCGCCCAGGGCCACGCGGCCCTCCAGCCCGGCCAGCAGGGCCTCGGCCATGGCGCAGCGGTGGCCCGGCGCAGTCTTGGCCAGGGTCAGGGTGGCGCCGGCGGCGGCGTGCAGCCCCTCGTCGCCGAACAGGTCGGCGCCCAGCACGGCCAGGGTCGCCTGCTCGCAGCGGGCGGCGGCCAGGCTGTCCTGCTTGTGTTCGGCTTCGAAGATCTTGGCGGCGGCCTCGGCCTGGGCGGCGCCTTTACGTAGGGCCGTGGCGTCGCCCGAGCGGCGGGCCAGCTCGCGCCAGACGACGGCGGCTTCCAGCAGGCGATGGCCGCGATCCTTGGCGCCGATCCGGCCGGCGGCCACGTCGGCCGAGCGGGCCTCGTTGACCAGCAGCCGAAGGTCCAGCAGCTCCAGCAGCGACGTGTCGCCGCCCGTCAGCCCGTCGCGATGCGCCGCCGCCCGGGCGGGCGCCCCGGCGTCGACTCCAAAGAGCTTCTTCAGATCACGACCGAAATCAAACATCGCTGCGCACTCCGCACACGGACCGTCCCACGCCGGGACGTCCGGCAAGGGTTCAACGCTCGAGTAGCAAAGCCGGAGCCAACGCGTTTAACAAGCGGTTAACGGGTGTGAAGATGGCGTTAACCATAAATATTTGGAGCGTGTTTACACTTCGTTCCCGAATGCCCGCCAAACCCCTGTTTTTGCACCGATTTGGCACACTTCTTGCTTGGCGGATCTTTATGGGAAAGCACGTGCGGGCGCACTTGTTAGAACATTGTTCACTCAAGTGAAAATGACGTTAACCATAGAATTTAAGATCGCGTTTACCATCCGTTCCGGCGGAGCTCTCCGCCCTCCGCCCGGTCGGCGGTTCGCGGGCCTCTAGAGGCCGTAGCCGCGCGCCATGGCGGCGGCGAAGATCGGGATCAGGGCGAAGACCACAAGCTCCCAGCCGAGCGCCCGCCGAACCTTGGCGATGTCGACGTCGGAGGGGGCGAAGGCAGGATCGGCCTTGGCCTGCTTGCCCCACCGCAGGATGATGATCGTCGGCAGGATCGACAGCAGCCCGACCACCGCGAAGGCGGCGATCTTGGCCCAGAACAGCGGGTTCTCGAGATAGAAGGCCGCGCCCTTGGCGCCCCAGTAGACGCGGCAGAAGCCCACCACCAGGATCAGCCCCGCCGTCGCGCCGTAGGCGGCGTCCATCTTCGCCAGGATCCTGAGGGACGAGCCGCTCAGGCCGGGCCTGACCAGCACCCGCTCTACACACAGAAGCCCCGCCAGCGAGAGGATCAGCAGGTGGTGCAGGACGGCGAGAATGAGATCAGCCATGCCAGGCTCCGACTCGGTGGGCGGGACGCGAGCATGACTCGGAGAACGGCGTTCGTCACGGCGCCGCTGCCGGCCGCCTCCTCTGGCCAGCTTTCGCCCTCGCCTCTAAACAGAGCGACATGACCAGCTCCATCGACCTCTGGACCGCCTCGCTCTGCAAACCCGACCCCGGCTACGGCGGCTGGGCCCATGTCCGCCGCAACGCCGACGGGACCCTGGCCGGCGCGGCCGGCGGCGAGCGACGGGTGAGCGGCGCCAAGATGGTGCTGACCGGGGTGATCGAGGCCCTGACGGCGCTGGCCGACCTCCCGGCCGACACGGCCGTGACCCTGCACTTCGCCGATCCGGCCCTGGCCGCCGAGCTGGTGGCCGGCGAGGGCGCCTACGCCACGGTCGAGCCCGAAGCCTGGGCGGCCGCCCGCAAGCTGCTGGCCGCCCGCCCCGTGCTGGTCCTGTCGCCCCTCTCGGACGCCACGCCCGCCGCCGGCTTCCTGAAGGCCTGGGCCGATTTCGGCCTCGACACCGCCAAGACCCGGGGCACGTTCAAGGCCGCGATCCCCAGGCCGAACCTGCTGAAGTTCCCGGGCTAGCGGACTAACGCGCCGCTACGATCAGGTCCGCCGTCGCCGGATTGCAGGCGAAGGGGATGTCGGCCAGGGTCGCCATGCGGATCAGCGCCTTGACGTCGACGTCGTGCGGCTGGGGCGACAGCGGGTCGACGAAGAACACCAGCATGTCCAGCAGCCCCTCGGCCAGCAGCGCGCCCAGTTGCTGGTCGCCGCCCAGCGGGCCGCTCTTCAGTCGGGTCAGGGCCAGGTCCGGCAGGGCCTGCAGGATGCGTCCGCCCGTGGTGCCGGTGGCGTACAGCTTGTGCTGGGACAGGAACGCCCGGTGCGCCACCGCCCAATCGACCAGGGCCGCCTTCTTGTCGTCGTGGGCGACCAGGCCGATGGCGAGCGGCGCGTTGGCGGGCATGGGGATTCTCCAGGTTCCGGCTTCCTTCCTAGCCGTATCCCGGGGAAGTGGAAAAGCCGCGCTTGGAGAAACAGCGAACGCCGGTCGTCAGGAGAAGCGGATCTTTGTCGGGGCCGAGAACTCCGGCGTCCCCTTCTCGATCAGCACCTGGTCGTGCAGCGACAGCTTGGCGTTGGCGGCGAACACCCCGGCCGTGGCGCAGACGACCTTGCCGCCGCGCACCTCCAGCCGCACCCCCTTCACCTTCAGGGCCAGCTCCATCTCGAAGTCGAGGTCGGCGATCTTGACCGCGCCGTAGCGCAGCTCGATGCGCGGCTTGTGGGTGGAGACGATCTTGTGGTCGTCGAGATCCTGGAAGAAGGCGTCGTCGGGACGGGCCTTGGACTCCTCGACGCATTTCTTGAAGCGCTCCAGCTTCATCCAGCCGTCGAACAGCACCTTCTCGACCGACAGGTCCATCAGCTTGTCGACCTCGCGACGGCAGCCGCCCTCGACGTCGTCCCAGCAGGCGCTGGGAAACTTCTGGGCGGCCTGGGAGATCGCCTCGGTCAGGGGCGGGGCGTCCTTGCAGGCCTCCAGCGGATCGCCGCCGTCGGCGGCGAACAGGGCGCGCCAGGTGGTCGGCGCGCTTGCTGCGGCTTCGGTCATGGCGCGGTCTCCAGCGTGGGATAGTCCAGCTTCACCTCGCCGCCGTCGACGGCGGCCTCGAACCGCAGCGACACCGCCATGCCGGCCCGGGGCGGACCGTCGGGCGTCAGGACGACGACGCCGGGATCGGCGACCAGGGCGATCTCGGGACAGGGCGCGGCCGCGACCTTGGCGGGACGCGACGACGACGGACGGGCCCGGCTCAGCAGCTTGGCGACGCCGAAGCCGCCGCCCGCGGCCGCGACCAGGGCGATCAGCCAGAACCAGATCGGCGTCTCCGGGGACTTGGGCGCAGGCGGCGCTTGCGGCGGGGGCGGCGGGGCGACCACCACGGGAGGCGGCGCCGGCGGCGGCTCGACGATCGCGACCGGCGGAAGCGCGGGCTCGACGACGGGCTCGGGCTCGACCGTCTTCGGCGTCAGCACCGGCGGGGTCTGGATCGGCGGCTCCGACACGACGGGCGGCGGCGGTTGAACCGGCGGAGGCTGGACGACGGGTGGAGGCGGCTCGACCACCGGCGGGTTCTGCAGCACCAGCGGCGGCTGGCCCCGCAGTCCGGCCGTACGCCAGGCATCGGCCACACAGCGCCGCCAACGCTCGGGAACGCTGGCGTAGCTGGCGCAGGCGGCCTGAATCCCGGGGATCACGGCCAGCGGATCGGCCGGTGGTTTGGGCGTGACCGGAGGCGTCCTCGGACGGTTTTGCCAGGCTTCGATCAGCTTGGTGAGGTCGACCGGCTCACGGGTCGGCGGGGTCGTCGTGGGCGGGGTCGGCGTCGTCGACGTCGCGCCGGCCGGCGCGGTCGTGGACGGCGTCGCGGCGGCGGGCGCCGTGGTCGGGAACAGGCGCTGGCAATAGGCCGCCGCGTTCGTCCGGCCGACATAGGACCGCAGGCATTCGGCATAGGTCCTGGGCGCGGCGGCGGCCGGCGTCGCGGCGGGCGCGGCGGTGGGAACGGCCGTGGTCGTCACCGGGCGCTGTTGGAACGCGGCGACGGGCGTGGCGATCGACAGCAACAACGCCGCGACGAAGCCGCCGCCCCAGCGCCCGGCCTGGCCGCCTCCAACCCTGCCCAGATCCCGTGTCACTCCAGACGCCCCTTCAAATGGCGAGGAAGAGCGCGGAAGGGTCCGCCCGCGACAATGCGCGGTCAAGTAGAATTGAAGCTATACAGCAACCCATGGAAAGGGGTGCGAAGGCCCTATTGGCCCCAGTTGACGTTGAACGTCACATGCCGAACCAGCTTCAGGCTCGGCATGAAGGCGATAGCCGCCTTGACCGTCTTCCTGGGCATCGGCGGATTGGTGGGAACCGCCCGGCACTTCCGCAGGCGTCCGTCTGGCCGCCACCGGCATATCAGGTTCACATAGATTTCCGGCGTCCCGGCGATGCTGGGGCCCGGGCCGATCGGCACGAGCTCAAGACCCATGCCCGGCGCCTTCACCTCGGCGGTCCAGCGCCGGTTCGGCGTCATGGGATGCGGCAAGGCGAACCGGATCTCCACTTCGGCCGGCGCGTCGGAGATCAGGTGGAAGTCGCGTTCGGCGAGACCGACCGCCGCCGCGCCGTACCCCTGGCCGGATGGGGATTCGGCGACGGCCACGCAGTCGTGCAGCGGATCCGGCTTCGTCAGCGGCACGGGGCACCTGACGGTCGCCATGCCGATCGGTTCGGAACCCGCCGGCCGCGCGCCTTCGATCACCGCCCGATCCGGGCCACGAACCGGGCCGGGGTCGAGCTCGCCGCCGTCGGGGTGGCGGTACACATAGAGGAGATAGGACGGCTTGCCCGCGAACTCGGCCCGCCTGGTGGGCGGAATGCGCGTCAGCCGGGCCACTTTCAAGACGGCTTGGCCGAAGCCCTGATCGGCGAGGCCCTCTCCGACCACGATGCAGTCGAGCAGAACGCCCTTGTCGTCGGGCGTGCACCGCACCCGCGCCCAGCTGGACACGTGCGCCCGCCACGCCTCGATAGGATAGTAGCGGCTGACGTCGTCGTGGTTCACCCGTACGGGCGCATCGGCCGGGATGGCCTCTTGCGCCAAGGCAGGACCCGCGCCGAGCAAGGTGGCCGCCAAGAGAACGCCAACCCCGCCCCGACGCATGGTGAGCCCTATCCCCGTTCCTTCGTCCGCTCGAACCGTACCTTGGGGAAGCGCTCGGCGACATAGCCGATTTCCCAGCTCGACTTGCCCAGGAACACCGGCTGTTCGTCGATGTCGTGGGCCATGGCCGTGCGGTGCTTGTTGACGAAATCCTCAACGTCGGCGCGATCGCCGCCCAGCCAGCGGGCCTCGGCGTAAGGCGCGGCCTCGAAGATGCAGTCCAGGGCGTATTCGTTGGCCAGGCGGTCGGCCATGACCTCGAACTGCAGCTGGCCCACGGCGCCGACGATGAAGTCCGAGCTGCCGATCATCGGGCGGAACAGCTGGGTCACGCCCTCCTCGGCCAAGCCTTCCAGCGCCTTCTTCAGGTGCTTGGCCTTCAGCGGATCCTTCACGCGCACGCGGCGCAGGATTTCCGGGGCGAAGTTGGGCAGGCCGGCGAAGCGCAGGGTCCCGGTCTCGGACAGGCTGTCGCCCACCCGCAGCACGCCGTGGTTGGGGATGCCGATCACATCGCCGGCGAAGGCGTCCTCGGCCAGCTCGCGGTCGCTGGCGAAGAACATGATCGGCGCGTTGACGCTCATGGCCTTGCCGGTGTTCTGGGCCTTCAGCTTCATGCCGCGCGTGAAGCGGCCGCTGGTCAGGCGCAGGAAGGCGATCCGGTCGCGGTGATTGGGGTCCATGTTCGCCTGGACCTTGAACACGAAGCCCGAGACCTCGCTGTCGCCGGGGGCGATGTGGGTGTCGACCCCGCCCTTGCTGACCTTGGCCGGATGCGGCGGGGGCGCATAGGCGCCGATGCCGGCCAGCAGCTCGTTGACGCCGAAGTGGCGCAGGGCCGAGCCGAAGAACACCGGCGTCATGTGGCCTTCCAGGAACGACTGCACGTCGAACGGCTTGGCGGCCTCGGAGACCAGCATGGCCCCCTCCTCCACTTCCGACAGCTCCTCGGGATCGAGGTACTGGACGATGGCGTTCGACTTCAGCGACACGGCGGGCGGATGGCCCTCCTCGTCGGTCGAGCTCTTCTTGGCGTAGGGGATGAAGGTCTGTGCGCGCAGGTCCAGCATGCCCTTGAACCGTCCGCCCGAACCGGCCGGCCAGAACAGCGGCGCGGGGTCCAGGGCCAGCTTGGACGACACCTCGTCGAGCAGCTCGAACGGGTCCTGGGCCTCGCGGTCCATCTTGTTGATGAAGGTGATGATCGGGATGTCGCGCAGGCGGCACACCTCGAACAGCTTCAGGGTCTGGGGCTCGATGCCCTTGGCGGCGTCCAGCACCATGATCGCCGCGTCGGCGGCCGTCAGGGTGCGGTAGGTGTCTTCCGAGAAGTCCTCGTGGCCCGGGGTGTCCAGCAGGTTGAACATCAGGCCGTCGTGGTCGAACGTCATGACGCTGGCCGACACCGAGATCCCGCGCTCGCGCTCGATCTTCATCCAGTCGGACTGGGTGCGGCGCGCCTGGCCGCGGGCCCGCACGGCGCCGGCCGCGCGGATGGCGCCGCCGGCCAGCAGCAGGTTCTCGGTCAGGGTGGTCTTGCCGGCGTCGGGGTGGCTGATGATCGCGAAGGTGCGCCGACGGGCGGCCTCGAGGGCGAGGGAGGTGCTCATCCCCGGGGGTTAGCTCCCCGAGGCGTCCTTGTCACCCTCTCCCGACGCCGAGGCCTCGCCTTCTTCCGGCGCGGCGGCCTTGGCCGCAGCGACATCCTTGGCCTCGATGCTCTTGAGCATGGCCTGGGCCGCCGCGACCTCGGGGCCGCCGTGCGGATTGGTGACCAGGGGCGCCAGGATCGTGCGCGCCATCTCCAGATCGTTGACCTGGATCAGGGTCCGAGCCGCGTCGAGCCGCAGGTGGCCGATCTGCGGGGCCAGCACCACCGCCCGCACGCGAATGTCGGCCAGGCTCTCGGTCACGGGCTCCATGCCCCGGGCGTCGGCATAGCCGTGCAGGGTCTGGGGGTTGTCCGGATTGACCTTGAAGGCGCGGGCGAACAGCTTGCCGGCCTGGGCCAGGTTGGCGGCCCGCTGGCCGGGATCGCCCCGAGAGGCGGACAACTTGCTCTCGCCCAGCGCCACCAGCGCCTCTTCGTCCTTAGGATCGGCGGCCAGCAGGTCGTTCAGGATCGCTTCGCCGGCGGCGCGATCGCCGTAGACCGTCTCGGCCCTGGCCAGGACTAGCCGGCTGAACCGGTCCTTGGGCTGCTTGGCGGCGGCTTCGCGGATTTGCGCCAGCATCTCGGGTCGTTCCGCCTTGGGCACGCCGACCTTGAGGCGCTGTCCCTCCAGGATCAGGTCGTCGGCGCCCGGCGACAGATGCGTCACCGTCACCGGGGCGTCGAGCGGACCGGTGCGCGAAAGGCCGACGGCCGGAATGGGGCGGTGCATGTAGTTGGAAAGCTTGCGGGTCAGGCCCGCAGGGTCGTCGCCATAGACGTCCTTCCAGGACTGCACCGGATCACGCCCGTCGCGGACGGCGTCCAGATAGGTCGACAGCAGCTTGCGGCGCGCCGGATCGGACAGGATGTAGTGGGTCAGGAGCCAGGCCTGGGCGTAGTAGGCGTAGTGCTCGCGCGGGGTCTTCAACTCGCTGGTCCGCTTGGCCAGCACGTCCTGGATCGGGATCCACGAGCCCGGCTGCATCAGGGTTCGAGCCCGTCCCTGGTTGAACCCGCCCACCACCAGCTGCGTCCTGGCCAGGTCGGCGGTCATGTAATATTCGGCGTAGCCCTCGACCAGCCAGCTGGGATAGGCGCTGGGATAGTACTGCATCATGAAGTGGTGCACGTACTCGTGCAGCACCGTGTCGTCGCCCTTGTTGAGATCGACGGCGCCGGTGCTGCTATTGCGGATCGCCACGACAAAGACTTCGGGGAACCCGGAAAAATAGGCCCCGGCCAGGCCCGCCTTGGCTTGCGGCCGAACCCGTTGGAGCTGCTTGAGGTCCGAGACCAGATAGACCGGCAGCTTGCGAGGCGTGACCTCGTCCTCGGGCCGGCCGTGCATGCGGCGCAGCAGGGAGTCGAAGTCCTCCAGCATAGTGGCGTATTCGCGGACCGACTTCTCGCTGCGGCCGTAGACCACGAAGTGTTCGCTTTCGGCCCGCAGCCATTCGGCCCTGACCGGAGAACCAACCGCCAACACAGCGGCCGCCAACAGCCCCGGCAAGAGCCGGCTTGGAAATCCACGCACGCGACGCCACTCCCCCTAACGTTGCACCGAAGCTAGACGGGTATCGCCACCATGCGCAAGACCGACGATCAGTTGGCCGGCGCGGCCTTGTCGTCCTCGGCGGCGGGCTCCGCGCCAGTCCCGACCGGGCGGCGGCGGGCCACCGCCTGCTCGAACCGCGCGCGGGCCTGCTGGCGTTCGGGACCGCCGTGCGGATTGTTGAACACCGGCTCCAGCAGCGCGGCGGCCTCGTCGAAGCGGTCGCGGCGCATCAGGGCGTCGGCGGCCGCCAGCCGGAAGGCCGCCACCTGCGGCGCCAGTTGCTGCGCCTTCAGCAGGACGTTGACGGCGTTGTCGTTGGGATAGCCCGCCTCGCCGCGCCGGCTGATCCCATAGTCGTAGAGCAGCAGGGGAACGTTCGGATCGACCGCGAAGCCCTTGCCGAACCAGTTGCGCGCTTCGTTCAGCAGGGCTGCGGCCTGCGGCCGGTCGGCGCGGGCCTGCAGCATGAACGACCAGCCCAGCATCTGGATCGCCTCGACGTCGCGGGGGTCGGCCTCGATCCGGCGCTTGAGGATGGCCTGGGCCTTGGGCCGATCGCCGAAGTCGTTCTCGGCCCGCGCCAGGGTCAGATCGGCCAGGCGGTCGTCGGGATAGCGGGCGGCGCGCTCGCGCACCATCGCCAGCACGGCCGGCCGGTCGGCGGACGGCACGCCCATCTTCAGGCGCTGGTTCTCCAGCAGCAGGTCGTCGGCCGAGGGCGGCAGCCGCACGACGGCGGCCGGCGTGGCGCTGGGCGTGGGCCGAGGCATCCGCAGTCCCGGCAGCTTGGTCATGTAGCGCTTGAGCGTGCGGTCCAGGTCGGCCAGGGGCATGCCGGCCGCCGTGACCATCTCGCCGACCGGGTCGCCGCCGGCCGCCACCGCCCCGGCATAGGCCGTCAGGCGCTTCAGTCGCTCGGGATCCGACATCATGTAGTGGGTCAGTATCCAGGACTGGGCGTAGAACGCATCGACGTCCCGGTCGCGGCCCTCCAGGGCTCGGCGGCCCAGGATCTGATCATAGGGGTCCCAGACGCGGCCGCGCAGCCAGGCGATCCTCTCGTTGGTCACGCCCAGTTCGACGGCGTCGGGCTTGAACCGCACCGTCTTGAAATATTCCGCGTAGCCCTCGACCAGCCAAGCCGGATAGGCGGCCGGCGCGTGCTGGCTCATGAAATGGTGGGTGTATTCGTGGAACAGGGTGCCGCGCCCGCGATCCTCGCCGCCCTCGATGCTCATGACCGCGAAGGTGTCGCCGATCGAAGCCGAGTAGAAGCCGCCGATCGCCTGGTCGAGGTCGGGCTTCACCCGCCGCAGGTCGGACCGGCGAGGCACCAGGTATATCGGCAGAGGCCGCCCGTCGGACCGCTCCATCGCCCCGTGCAGCGTTCGCAGCAGGCCGTCGAAATCCTCGAGATCGCGCGCGAAGCCCCGCAGCGTGTTCTCGCCGACGTCGCCGTACAGGACAAAGCCCGGCGTCTCGCTGCGCACCCAGTCGCCGCCCGCGCGGGCGGCGGCGACCCCGGGGCCGATCAGCGGCGCGACGGCGGCGGACAGGGCGAACGTCCTGCGGGACATCAAGCGCTGCGACATGCGGATTCTCCAGGCGGCGTTGGTCGTTGTGGCATGTCGGCACGCCATCGAACAACCCTACGGTGCAGATTGAATACGCCTGAAACGTGACGATCGGCGCCGTCGCGACGCGCCGCGGGCGCTGCGACAACCCGCCCCGTACCCAGCCTACGAAAACCAGGGAACGACCCTAGTCATTGCAGGGTTTTAGAGTCATGCTGACGTTACTGCGGACCTGCCCACGTCAGAGGGGCGGCCGCGAAAGAGGAAACGACAATGGCTATGGTTCACGAGCCGCGTCACCGGCGCGGAGTCTGCACCCCTCAAGGCAACGCCCTTTGCCTGGGCACCGCGTTCGCGGGCCTGGTGATCCTGGCGATGGTCCTGAGCTGGCTGTTCAGCCTGATCGGTTTTCTGTAGGCGATCAGGACTTTCGGGACCACGAACGGGTCCCAAGGGCGCTTCAAGCCCCGGCGGTCAGGCCGCCAGACGCCGCCACACCTGGCGGTCCGCTTCAACGTTGCTGAGCGCGCCGGCCTTCTGGCGCTCGAACAGCGATCCCATGATCTCCAGACCCAGCTGCGCGTAGCGCACCTGCACCTGGTCGACCAGGCAGCCGCGCGACGGCGCGATGAACAGCGCCGCGTTGATGTCGGGGGCCTTGGCGATGATCAGGGCGGCCAGGCGCAGGGCCTTCTCCGGATCCTTGTGATGCAGCAGCGGCTCGGCGGCGTAGAGCTCCTGGCCCAGCTTGGCGACATAGTTCAGCGACACCTGCGCGAAACGATCGCTGGTGATCGGCGGGGTCAGTTCCGCCGAGTCGATGCTGAGAATGACGTCGTTGAGCAGGAAGAGCATCGGAACCCTGGTGAGGCCTGGCGGCGGCGGACGGGGAGGTCGGGGAGACGTGTGGCACCCTGCCGCATCGAGCTTTCGGTCCGGTTTAGGATCAGGGTTAACGGCGTGGGAAATGAGACGCCCGGATAAATGCGGGGACACGGAACAAGGCTTGGCGCGAGGGCCGCGGCGCCCCATGTGGAGGCCTCGTTCCGCCGGAGGCAGCGCTTGATCCCGCCCCACATCATCGCTGCCTTGCATGAGACCGGCTTCTGCCGCGTCCCGCCGGTCGAAACCGACGCCCTGCTCGGCTCCGAAGCCGTGGCCGGGTGGGACGCCTTCGCCGACAGCTGGAACGACCTGGGCCTGGACCGCTTCATGGCCGACGGCGGCCGATATCGCCGGCGGCGGTTCGCGGCCTTTTCGGCGTCACCCGGCGGCGTCGTGCGCAAGCCGCACCAGCCGCACTATCAAAGCCGCGACTACAACGGCCTGAACGGCGGGGTGCAGCGCTGGTTCGAGCCCGTCCAGGACGCTATCGCCGACCACCCGGTGACCCGGGGCGTGCTGGCCGCCGGCCTCGCGCTGTTCCATCCCCTGACGATCGATCCGCCCGCGCGCTGGCACGTGGAGCTGCACCAATTCCGCATTGAGGCCGGCGAAGGCGAGGCGGGCCTACCCACGCCCGAGGGCGCGCACCGCGACGGCGTGGACTGGGTGATCGTCATGCTGGTGGAGCGCCACAACGTGGCCAGCGGCGTCACCGACATCTTCGCCAACGACGGCGCCCGCCTGGGGGCCTTCACCCTGGAACAGCCGCGCGACACGGTGTTCCTCGACGACCACCGCGTGCTGCACGGGGTGACGGCGATCCATCCTTTGGAGCCGGGCCGGCCCGCGCGGCGCGACGTGCTGGTGGCGACCTTCCGGCGGGAATAGGCGCCACAACGGCTGTCATCCCGGACGAGCGCGCAGCGCGAAGATCCGGGACCGACGCGTGAACTCCGCGCTTCCGGCGGTCCCGGATCGGCGGCCCTTCGGGCCTTGTCCGGGATGACAGTCGCTTCTTGAGTTACATCATCGTCAGCCCTTGGGATCCGCCTCCACCGGCTCCGTCAGGAAGTGCCGCCCCTCGCGATCCTCGATCTCGATCACCCAGATGTCCGGATCGATCCGCGCGGCGCGTTCGGCGTAGGCGTCCAGATCCGGCTCGAAGTCCGAGCGGACCGGCTGCATCCAGAAGCGCTCGCCGTCGCCCCGTGTGGCCTCGCTGTAGAGCTTGGCGGTGTTGGCCCGACGGTCGACAGCCTTGACCAGCACGGCTCCGGCCCGCGGGTCGCCCTTGCGGGCCACCATGGCGAAGGCGCCGCCCAGTTCGGCGCGGCGGATCAGCGCACCGACCCAGATGTCCGTCGAAAGTAGCATCGCTAACCGAACCGCAACCTCGGCGCCCTAAGGCTGCCTGCTGAAACCGCTCTCGCAGAATACGAGATTATGACGTCAAGAAAGACCCTTGGGGGTCGGATGGCGCGGTGGCTAGGGATTTTCGTCACGACCGCCGGGCTCGGCGCGTCGAGTCAGGCCCATGCCGCCACGGCCGCCGACCAGCTCTACGAACGCACGCTGATGACCTCGGCCGACGCGCGCTGCCGGCTGTTCAAGCCCGCCGTGGGCTCGGCCCTGGACGCCGCCCGCGCCCAGGCGCGCGGCGCGACCCTGCGTTCGGGCGCCAGCGAGGTCCAGGTCCAGGCGGTCGAACAGCGGGCCCGCGCCAAGGCCGGCGCGGCGGCGTGCGGCTCCAAGGACCTGCAGACGGCCGCCGGCCGCGTGCGCCAGGCCTTCGACGGCTATTCGACCATGCTGCGGATGAACTATCCCGGCGACCGCGCCGCGTGGCAGGCCGACCGCTCGGTCTCGGCGACCATTCCGGTCTGGCGGCTGTCGCAGCCGGCCGGCTTCGGCGGCGACCGGCTGGTGTTCGGTCTGTCGGGCCGGGCCAACGACATGCTGGCGGTGGCGACCTTCGCCGACAACGCCCAGCCCTACACCGCCCGCCTGGTGCTGCGCGACACGCTGCGCACTCAGGGCCCATATCTGAACGCCCGCAACGCCAAGGGCCTGGCCGCCAACGCCGCGCCGCGCAACGCCAGCCGGGTGTTCGGCGCCGAGACCCGCGACACCGCCCCCGTCACGCTGCTGCCGACCGGCGCCAAGACCGGCCTGTCGTTCCGCTTCCCCCACGAAGCCGCCGACGCCATGAGCCGCCTGGACCCGCGCGAGGCCGCGACGGTCGAGTTCGTGTTCACCAGCCGCAGCGGCGTGGACGTGGTGCGGCGGGCGTATGTGGAGGTCGGGGATTTCGCGGCTGGGCGGGCTTTCTTGCGGTAGGCGTAGGCCCCTCCCCCTGTGGGGGAGGCGATCGCGCAGCGATCGGTGGGGGGGGAGTTTTAGGGTCTTCGATCCAGACTGAGGCCGCCTGCCGATCACGCCCCCCTCCGTCGGCTTCGCCGACACCTCCCCCACGGGGGGAGGGCCCGACCGCGCTTTCAGCGCGGCGGGGCGAACTTCACGACGTTCGGGCCTAGCTCGGCCTCTTCCGGCTCGACCTCCGACAACGACAGCGGCTCCAGCAGCGGCGCTTCCATCGCCGGGCGCGAAACGCCCAGCAGCACCGGCATGCGCACCGAGACGCTGGTCCCGGCGCCCAGGCGGCTTTCGATATTCATCTCGCCGCCGTGCAGCTTGGCGAAGGCCCGCACCAGCGACAGGCCCAGGCCCGTGCCCTTGGCCCGCTGGTCGACGCCGCCGGCCTGCTCGTAGGGGCGGCCCAGGCGCTCGAGGTCCTCGGGGGAAATGCCGACGCCGCTGTCGGCGACCACCAGCTCGAACTCGCCGTCGTGGCCGTCGGCGGTGACCGTCACCTGGCCGCCGCGCGGGGTGAACTTCAGGGCGTTGGACACCAGGTTCAGCACGATCTGCTTTAGGGCCCGGCGATCGGCGTCGACCTCCAGCTCGCCCGGCGGCAGCACGCCGCGCAGCTGCACCCCGGCCGCGTCGGCCTGGACACGCAGCAGGCGCATGGCCGCCGTCACCGCCTCGCGGGCGTCGAACTCGCCGCGCTGCAGCTCGAACCGCTCGGCCTCGATCTTCGACATGTCGAGCACGTCGTTGATCAGGTCCAGCAGGTGGCGGCCGCTTTCGTGGATCAGTTCGGCGTACTCGCCGTAGCGGTCGGTCAGGGGGCCGAACATCCGGGCGCGCATGATGTCAGAGAAGCCCATGATGGCGTTCAGCGGCGTGCGCAGCTCGTGGCTCATATTGGCCAGGAAGCGGGCGCGGCCGGCGGCCAGGCCTTCGGCCTCGGCGCGGGCCTGCTGCAGGGCGGTCTCGCGGGCCTTGTCGATCGTGGCGTCGCGCATGACGCCGACCAGCAGGTCGGGCGACACCTGGCGCAGGTCCAGGCACACGGTGCGAGTCGGGTCCAGCAGCGGGGCGAAGGCGACGCTGGCCTCGCCGGCGTCGAGGGCGGCGGCCAGGGCGGCGCTGACCTTCTGGCGGTCGCCGGCCATCGCGACCGAGGCCAAGCCCTCGTTGACCAGGCTGACCGTGGCCACGCCGCGTGGGGCGGCCCCGCGCACGCTCTTGACCCGGCCGTTGGCGGCGATGACCAGCAGCAGCTGCGGCGCGCCGTCGACCAGGGTCTGAAGGGTGTTGAGCTCGCCGACGTTGCGGTTGTCCCGCTCGCCGGCCCGGCGGTGGGTGAGGATCAGGCCCGAGGCCAGGCCGACGCCGACCGTCGCCACCGACAGGAAGCCCAGGATGAAGGCCAGCGGGCCGGTGGGCGCGGGCGGGGCCAGGCCCGACAGCTGGGTCAGGGCCGCCACCGCGCCGCCGATCAGGGCCAGGCTGGCCCCCTCGGCCAGGCGTCGGGGGGAAGACAGGGTCGAGGCGGCGGCCACCGGGGCCAGGATCCAGGCGCTCATCGCGCCCGAAACGCCGCCGGTCACCACCGCCGCGCCCGCGCCGCAGGTGGCCCAGAGGACCAGGATCAGCGATTGCAGGCGCTCGTCGCGGCGGTCGCCTACGGCCAGGGCGGCCAAGGCGGGCAGCGCGCCGGCCGCCAGGGCCAGCCAGATCGGAAGGCCGACGACGCCGGGCGTGAAGGCCGCTGCGCCGGTCGCGAAGATCACGGTCGCCAGCCAGCCCAGCCGCCACAGATGCGCCGCGCCGAAGGCCGTCGTCGTGGACGAGGCCGGACCCGGCCTGGAGCCGGTCTGGAGCGGGGCGCCGTCGATGGGCAAGGCCGCGAGAATCCCTTTCGGTGAGTCTTCGTCGTCAAAGCTTAACGCGGGCCGGGGAGTCTCCCAAGGCCGCACAATCGGCGCGCGATCGTTAACGCCAGAGCTTCTTGTGGACGGAAACGGATTCGTAAGCGCCTTGGTTCATTCTGGCCCATCGAAGTTACGGACAGAAGGTCCGGGAGTCCCTGATGCCGCCACCGGCGATCACCGACGCATCGAGCCCCGCCGAGACGCCGCGCGAAAGCGCCGGCGCCGATACGGGCCTGATGTCGCAGACCACCGCCTTTCGGCGGGCGGCGGCGCGCGCGCGACGCCAGCAGGCGCTGGACGAACAGAAGCGCTCGTTCCTGCGCATGGTCAGCCACGAACTGCGCACGCCGCTGAACGCAGTGATCGGCTTTTCCGAGATCCTGTCCTGCGAGCTGTACGGCCCCCTGGGCGCGCCGCAGTACAAGGAATACGCCAGCCTGGTGCACGAAAGCGGCCTGAAGCTGCTGCGGCTGGTCAACCAGATCGTCGAGATCGCCCGCCTGGAAGGCCATGTCACCGACCTGGACCTGGGCGAGGAGAGCCTGGACGACGCCGTCGAGGACGTGATCCTGCAGCTGCGCGGCGAGGCCTCGGCCCGCGGGATCAGCATCGTCGCCCCCGAGGTCGGAACCCTGCCCTGCCTGCGGGCCGACGGCCGGGGCTTGCGCACCATCCTGACCAACCTGCTGCAGAACGCCATCACCCACTCGCCGCAGGGCGGGCTGGTGGTGATCGAGGCCCGGCAAATCGACGGCGGCTTTGTCGAGGTCGCGGTCCGGGACCATGGCGAAGGCGCCGACCCGGCCGACCTGGCCCGGCTGGTCCGCCCGTTCGAACAGGGCGGAGCCACCTTGACCCGGGTTTCCGGCGGCGCGGGCCTGGGCCTGCCGATCGTCGACCTTCTGACCCGGGCGATGGATGGAAGCCTGCGGCTGAAATCGGCGCAGGGCGAGGGCTTCACCGCCATCGTCACCCTGCCGGAAGCCACGGCGCGGACCTCGATGGCGCGCGCGCGGCCGTAAAGGTCTTCCCCTTTCGGCGCCGCCGCACTAAGTCCCGCCCATGCAACGCTCTATCGACGCCGCCCTCGACGAACTGGCCGACGAGTTCGAACTGCTCGGCGACTGGGAAGAGCGCTATCGCTACGTGATCGAGCTGGGCAAGGAGCTGGCCCCGCTCAGCGAGGCCGAGCATTCCGAGACCAACAAGGTGCGCGGCTGCGCCAGCCAGGTGTGGCTGGTGACCGAGCCGCAGGCGGACGGCACTGTCCTTTTCAGGGGCGACAGCGACGCCCACATCGTCAGCGGGCTGATCGCCATCCTGATGCGGCTCTATTCGGGCCGCCCGGCCCGAGACATCGTCGATTTCGACGCCGCCGCCGCCATGGCCCGGTTGGGCCTGTCGGAGGCGCTGTCGTCACAGCGGTCGAACGGACTGAAGGCGATGGTCGCGCGAATCCAGCGGGATGCCGGCGCGCTGGCGGGCTAACCGCCCTCCCGCGCGCCTCGCTAGGTTCAGAAGAACCCTGCGCGCGTCCCGATGAACCAAATCGCGATGATGATCAGCACCAGCTGCAACAGCCAGTTGACCGGCGACGGAATGGGGCTGCGCTGGACCGCGTAAAGAGCCAGGCCAAGCAGCACGAGGGCGACGACGATGACGATCAGAATGCTCATGCCGGTGTAAGCGCGTCCATGGGTTGAAAGTTCCACTGACGCTTGAGAAGCCGCCGACCTGCGCTTATCAGCCGCTCCATGAGCTTCCGCGTCGCCGCCCTCTATCGCTTCACGACCTTCGCCGACCCGCTGACGATCATGCGGCCGCTGTCGAAGCTGTGCTGCGGCCTGGGCGTCAAGGGCACGCTGCTGCTGGCCCGAGAGGGGATCAACGGCACGATCGCCGGCACGCCCGAGGCGATCGACCAGGTGCTGGACCACATCCGCGCCCTGCCCGGCTGCGACACGCTGGAGCTGAAGTTCGCCGACGCCGAGACGATGCCGTTCCACCGCATGAAGGTGCGGATCAAGCGCGAGATCGTCACCCTGGGAGCCGGCGACCTGGATCCGGTCAACAACGCCGGGACCTATGTCGAGCCGGCCGACTGGAACGCCCTGATCGCCCGCGACGACGTGGTGGTGATCGACACCCGCAACGCCTACGAGGCGGCGATCGGCACGTTCGAGGGCGCGATCGACCCCAAGACCGCCAGCTTCAGCGACTTCCCCGCCTGGTTCCGCGCCTTCCGCCAGACCTGGGACCCGGCCGCGCCGCCCAAGGTGGCGATGTTCTGCACCGGCGGCATCCGTTGCGAGAAGTCGACGGCGTTCCTCAAGAGCGAAGGCGTGGACGAGGTCTTCCACCTGAAGGGCGGCATCCTGAACTATCTGGAGACCACGCCGGCCGAGGCCAGCCTTTGGCACGGCGAGTGTTTCGTGTTCGACGAGCGGGTGGCGGTCGGCCATGGCCTGACGCCCGGAACCCACGCCCTGTGCCGGGGCTGCCGCATGCCGGTCAGCCCCGAGGACCGCGCCTCCGAGCACTATGTCGAGGGCGTCTCCTGCCCCGCCTGCCACGACGCCCGCGACGACGAGGCCAAGGCCCGCTACGCCGAACGCCACCGCCAGGCGACCCGCGCCAAGGAACTGGGCATCGCCCATGTGGGGGCGGTGATGGAGCCGCCGGCTCCACGCCTGGACGACTAGGAACGCCACTCCCTGTACAGCTTGAGATCAAGGTCGCCGGACAGAACCGACGCCTGAACGCCCACGAGATAGCCGCGCCGGCCCTTGAACGGATGGTCGACGACGATTTCGTACTTCCGATAGCTCGGCGATGATCGGCCGCCCAGCTGGATTCCCGCCGGTTCGATGCTGGTCACGCGCGCTCGATTCGCCTCGTAGTCACGCTTGATCCGGGGCGCGTCGGACCCGCTCCTGAAGAACGCCGGGGCCCACTTCGCCGCCAACACCCCGATGACGACCAGGGAGAGAAGCACGTTCAACAAGGCGTCCACGAGACTTTCCGACATACCTCATAGTCTAGCTGGCCGCCCGATCCGACAAGTCCGAACGGATCGTCCCCGCCGCCACCGCGTTATCGAGGCTCCCATATCTGACGGAGCCTCCCATGGCCGCCTATGACGCCTCCTACGGCACGCCCGCCGCTGCTCGCCAGGGCCTGCTGTCCAGCCTGTCCGACAAGATCTCGGGCCTGTTCAACAAGTCGCCGGAAAACACCTACGGCGCCGATCCGTACGCTCCGGCCCCGCCGGCCGACTACGCCCTGACGCCCGACGCCGAGGGCAAGGTCACCCTGGCCGGCTACAAGGTGCCGGTCGCGGTCGCCGTGATCGGGGCCGGCCTCGTGGCCGCCCTGCTGATCAACCGCCGCACCCGCGCCCCGGCCATCGCCGCGGCCACCACGGCCTGGAGCTTCTTCGGCTCCAAGCTGGCCAAGTAAGGCCACGCTTCGAACCTTTCGCCGACGCCCCGCGTTAGGCCGGTCCCCCGTTTCTGGCCCCATTCAAGGAGAGCCTCCATGGCCCATACCAACGAAGACCACATCAAGCTCGTCAACAGCCTGGTCGAGACCACCATCGACAGCGCCGACGGCTATGCCGAAGCCGCCAAGGACGCCGACGGCGCCCGCTTCAAGACCCTGTTCACCCAGCGCGCCCAGGAGCGCCGCTCGGTGGCGTCGGAGCTGCAGGACGAGGTCCGCCGCCTGGGCGGCGAGGCCAAGGACGACGGCACCATCCTGGCCGCCGCCCACCGCGCCTTCGTCAATCTGAAGGACAGCTTGACCAAGGGCGACGAAGCCGTCGTCAACGAGGTCGAGTCCGGCGAGGACTACATCAAGGCCAAGTTCGAGAAGGCCCTGCAGGACTCCGACGTCCAGCCCCAGACCCGCGCCGCGATCGAAAAGGCCTGGACCTCGGTAAAGTCGGGCCACGACCAGATGCGCGACATCAAGCACATGCTGAAGCACTAGGTCGCGGTTAGAGCGCCCAAAGATATGCTCTTCCCTCCCCTTCATGGGGAGGGGGGACCAGCGAAGCTGGTGGGTGGGGTCCGCTGAGTCAGCAAGCCCCACCCGACCTCCTTCGGAGGCCACCCTCCCCATGAAGGGGAGGGAAAGGCGCTCTTGGCGCCCTCAAACCATCCGGTAGTGCATCGCCAACCGCTGCAGCGCCAACTTCAGCACGGTCTTGCCCGCCCGTCTCGGCAGGCCCAGCTCGCGCTCGGCAACTTGCAGGGCGGTCTCGGCCAGGCACACCCGTTCCAACATCTCGCGCAGGCCCGGCCCCACGGCCGCCAGCGCCGCCGCGATCCGGTCCTTGGCGGCCCTCGCGCGCAGCGCCGGCTCCAGGACCTGGCCGCCGCCCTCGCCGCGCGGCTGGGCGTCCCAGTTCATGGTCAAGCGGCCCACGGTCCCGGCCTTCTGGAAGTCCTCGCGCAGCCGCTCGCCGGCCGCGATCTCCACCGTTTCCAGCCCGCCCCGTCGCGCCAGCCACGCCAGAGGCGACTCGCCCAGATTGGCCCGCAGCACCACGTGCTGGTCGCTGCCCTCGATCACCACGCGCTCGCCCTCGATCACGCCCGGACGTCCCGGCGGCGGCTTCGGCGGGCCCAGCGGCTTGACCAGCCGCCAGCCGCCCTCGCGACGCACGGCCAGGGCGCCGTCGCGGGCCAGCATGCGGAAGGCGGGCTCGTCCACGGTCAGCATGGCCCGCCGCCGCGGACCGAAGCGGACCACATAGCCCAGGCCCTTGACCTCGATCAGCGCGCCCGGCCGCCGCAGCAGCCGCTCGGCGCGGCTCGCCAGGTGCTCGGCCTCCAGCGCCCTCTCGAACGCGCCGTTCGCCCCGCCGCTCATCGGTCCGCCCCCAGTTGAGTCAGTTCCGGAATGCTCTCGGGCGCCTGCTTGATGCACGCCTCCAGCACGCTCATCCGGGCGTCGAAGGCGGCGTTCTCGCGCATGTCCTCAATGCGGTGGCAGGCGTGGCCGCAGGTGGTGCGGTCGCGGTTGAACGCGAAGGCCACCCGGATCAGCGGCCAGTTGAAATTGACGTGCGCCAGGTAGATGGCGATCTGCCGGGCCCGGGCCGCCGCCTTGCTGGTCCGCTTGGCCGAGGCGATGTCGGCGGGCGAGACTCCGGTGGCCAAGGCCACCGCGTGGGTTATGAACGCGGCCGTCAGTTTGTCGCGGCGTGGGTCGGGCGAGATGGCCCAAAGATCCTCGAGAGCTTGAGCCAGCATCGGCTTCCCCCTGCGAACGGCGTCCCCGTGACGCCCTCAACCCGAATCCTAGGTCGATATTCCAGGGGTGAGGATAACTTTCCTATTACGCGCGTCTAGTAGGAATATAAACCTTTGATTGCGTTAACGTCGACCCCGCTCTATCCCCGCGACCAAACGGGCGTCGAGGCTTTCGGGATGATCGCGCCCTTGCTCGTGACCACCGCCGCGGCCAGTTCGTGACCGCGCGCCACGGCCGTCTCGACCGGCAGTCCGGCCAGGCGCGAGGACAGGTAGGCGGCGTTGAAACTGTCGCCCGCGCCGGTGGTGTCCAGCGCCTTGACCCGGGCCGGCGCCGGGGTGGCGATCCGGCCATCAGGCGTATGGACGTTGACCGCGTGGCTCTCGTCGCGCGCCACCACCTCGGCCCCAAACCCGGTTCCTGGGGCGGCCCATTCCGCGGCCAGGTCCTCGGCCTCGCGGCCGTAGAGCGGCCGGCTGTCCTCGCTGCTCAGCGACACGTAGCGGCACGAGGGCACGACGCCGTCCAGCGCCTCGCGCGCCGCTTCCGGCGAAGCCCACAGGGCCGGGCGGTAGTTGAAGTCCAGCGCCACGGCCACGCCCAACGAGTGGACGTAAGCTAGAATGTCCTTCAGGCGCGCCCGCCCGATGTCGCCAATCACCGCCAGGGTGACGCCCGACAGATAGACCAGGTCGCTGGCCTTGGCGGCGGCGATCAGCTGGTCGGCGGTGTGCTGCGAGAACAGGTCGCGGATCGGGGCCCGCTCGCGCCAGTAGTGGAACTTCCGCTCGCCGTTCTCGTCCAGCACGATGGCGTACAGGCCCGGCAGCCGGTTCTCGGCCTCGCGCACCAGGGCGGTGTCCAGCCCCTCGCGCCGCATGGCGGCCAGGGCCCCGTCGCTGAACGGATCGCCCTTGCCCAGGGCCGTGCAGTAGGCGACCGCGTCACCCAGCCGCGCCATGTAGACGGCGGTGTTGAAGGTGTCGCCCGCGAACCCCATCCGGTGCAGCCCTTCGCCCTCCGGCGACAGCTCGACCATGCATTCGCCCAGGACGGTGATGCGCGCCATTGATGGGTCCCCTGTTTGTCGCGGTGATAGGGGGTTTTGGCGGCGGCTTCTAGCGGCCCAGGCTCAGGTTCAATGTCCGCAGCAGATTGGAGAGATCCTCGGCCTGCCGGGGCGTCAGCCCCCTCAGCGCCTCCGCGGCTTCCTGAAACCTCAGCGCCGCGGCGCGATCGACCAGGGCGAGGCCTTGCGGGGTCAAGCGGGCGGTCAGGACGCGCCCGTCCTCGGCGTCGGGCTCGCGCGTCAGCAGGCCCTGCGCCTCCAGGCGGTTGAGGCAGGCGGTCATCGCGCCGGACGTCAGCACCACCGAGCGGCGCAGCGCGGTGGGCGTCAGGCGGAACGGCTCGCCGGCCCGCCGCAAGGTCGCCAGGACGTCGAAGTCGGTATAGGCCAGCCCGACCGGCTTGAGCGCCGCGTTGGCCCGCGCCTCGAGCGCCCGTCCCAGGTGCAGCAGACGGCCGACGACGGCCATGGCCGAGACGTCGAGCTCGGGACGCTCTCGCGCCCAGTCCTCCTGCAGGCGATCGACCAGATCCCCGCCCCCGTCATCCTTCGCCATGGCCGTGCCCTCCTTGCGGTTCGCCGAAGATATCTTGACATGAAGATATCTTCGGCGAACCTTCCGCAACCCTTTCAGGGAAGATCGCACCATGAAACCGCTCGCCGCGCTCTCCATTTTGGCCCTGGCGCTCCTGACCCTGGCGGCGGCTTCCGCCCAGGCGCAGCCACGACGGGCCGGCGACATCGTGACGGAAAGCGCCGTCGCCACCACGATCGACGGACTTGCGACGCCCTATGAGATCGGCACGCTCTACGTGCCGGAAAACCGCGACAAGGCCGACAGCCGGCTGATCAGGGTGGGCTTCGCCAGGATCAAGGCGACGCATACGACCGGCGCGCCGCCGATCTTCCTGCTGGCCGGCGGCCCTGGCGTCACGATGCTGGACATCGTGCTGGACCACGACGACCTCGCCCGGCGCCGCCTCAAGGCCTGGCGGGCCTACGCCGAGGTCGCCGACCTGGTGGTCATCGAGCAGCGCGGCTGCACCCTGCGCGGCGATCTGATGGAGATCGACAGCGGCGCGTTGCCGCTCGACCGTCCGTCGACGACGGCGCAGGACATCGAAATCACCCGCGATCTGGCGCGCCGCGCCCAGGCGGCCTATCCGAACGCCGACCTGGCGGGCTACTCGATCACCCAGATCGCCGACGACGTCGACGACCTGCGGCGCGCCCTGGGCTACGACAAGATCAGCCTCGTCGCCGCCAGCTTCGGCTCGCAATGGGCCTTTGCCGTCATGAAGGCCCATCCGGGCCGCATTGCGCGCGCGGTGATTTCGTCCGCCGAACCCCTAGACCAGGGCTACGACATGCCGTCCCAGGTGTTCGCCGCCCTGCAGCGGATCGCCGTCGAGACCGACCAGGACCCTGGCCTGAAGCCCTATCTGCCACCAGGCGGCCTCATCGCCGCCATGCACGCCACCCGCGAGCGACTCGCCCAAAGCCCGGTGACGGTCGAAACCACGACGGAGGACGGCCAGACGCGCCGCATCGTCCTGGGCGCGGAGGACTACCAGCTGGCGCTGATAACCTATTCAGCCGACGCCTCGACCTTCCCGCGCTTCGTGCTCTCGGCCTATCATCAGCGCTACGAGGACTGGGCCAGGGACGCCGTCGGCTGGCGCGCTTCCGAAAAACGGGCGTTGATCAATCCGTTGATCAACGTCGGCCTGGACATGACGGACGCCCGCAAGCGCCTGCTGTGGAGCGATCCGGCGCTGCCGATGCTCGGGGCCTGGAACTTCGCCGGCTACCTGGCGACCAAGGGCGAGTGGCCGACGCCCGACGCGGGGGACGCCTTCCGCAAGCCGGTGCTCGACCCTACGCCGATCGTGTTCGTGCAAGGCGACTGGGACACCTCGACCCCGATCGAGAACACCCTGTCCATGTTGCCCTATTTCCCGAACAGCCGCGCGATCGTCCTGCACCGCGCGCAGCACAACGGAACCTTCGCCCTGCTGCGAACCCGTCCGGAGCTGGCGGCCAAGGTCTACGCCTTTCTGCGCGATGGAAGCACGGCCGACCTGCCGGCCGAAGCCTCCCTGGACCCGATGATCTTCGCCAAGCCCGACTTCGCCCCGCCGAACTAACCGGCCTTCTTCCGGTCTGCGATCCACGCGTCGATCTTGGCCTCCAGCACCGCCAGCGGCAGCGAGCCGTTCAGCAGCACCGCGTCGTGGAAGGCCCGCTCGTCGAACCTGTCGCCCAGGGCCTTCTCCGCCCGATGGCGCAGCTCCAGGATCTTCAGTTCGCCCACCTTGTAGGCCAGGGCCTGGCCCGGCCAGGAGACGTAGCGGGCCACCTCGACGTCGATGTTGGTCGGCGACAGGGCGGTGTTGTCCAGGAAGCAGGCCTTGGCCTGGTCGATCGTCCAGTGCTTGGCGTGGATTCCGGTGTCGGCCACCAGCCGGCAGGCGCGCCACATCTCGTAGGACAGCCGGCCGAACAGCTCGTAAGGGTCGCGATAGATCCCCATCTCCTCGCCCAGCCACTCGGAATAGAGGCCCCAGCCCTCGCCATAGGCGTTGAAATAGACGGTCTTGCGGAACTCCGGCACGCCGGTCTGCTCCTGGGCCAGGGCGGTCTGGATGTGGTGGCCGGGCGCGCCCTCGTGCAGCACCAAGGCGGGCAACTCGTAGAGCGGCCGCTGGTCCAGGGCAGAGGTGTTGATCATCAGCCCGCCGGCCCGGCCGGTCTTGGGGTCGCCGCCGAAATAGCGGCCGGTGGTGTAGCCCTGTTCGATGCTGGCCGGCACCGGCCGCACGCCGTAGGTCAGGCGCGGCAGGGTCCCGAAGTGGGCCGGCAGCTGGTCGTCGGCCCGCTTGGCGATCTCGCTGGACTTCTCCAGCAGCTGCTGGCGGCTGGTGGCGTAGAAGCGCGGATCCTTGCGCAGATAGGCGATGAAGGCCGGCAGGTCGCCCTGGAAGCCGGCCTGCTTCATCACGACCTCCATCCGCGCCCGGATCCGCGCCACCTCGGACTGGCCCAGGGCGTGGACCTGGTCGGCGGTCATGGTCGTGGTGGTGTGACGGCGCACCAGGAAGGCGTAGTAGCGCTGGCCGTCGGGCAGGTCCGACACCGCCAGGCTCTTGGCGGCGTGCGGGACGTATTCGGTCTCCATGAAGGTCACGAAGCCGGCGCGGGCGGGGGCGACCTTGTCGGTCACCACCTGGGTCCCCTCGGCCAGCAGGGCGGCCTGGCGGTCGGCGGGGATGCTGGCGGGCAGGTTCCGCAGCGGGGCCAGCAGCGGCTCGTCGGCCAGGGGCGTGGCGGCGGTGCGGCGGGCGCGGTCCAGCACGGCCTGGGCGGTCGGGACCGCCTGGACAAAGCCGCTGGCCACCCCACGCCGGGCGCCCGCGATATTGGCCGCATACCAATCGGGCGCCTGGGCCAGCAGGGCGATCCACTTCCTGGCCTCGGCCTCGGACTTCAGCCGCATGCCGTTGGCGCGATACAGCAGGATGACGTCGAAGCCGCCGTCGGTGCTGAACGGCATCCGCGCCTCGTCGAACGACAGGCCCTCCAGCCGCTCGTCCAGGCTCCATTTCAGGATGGCGTGGGTCAGGCGCTGATCGGGGGTCAAGGCCGCCAGGTCGACGCCGTCCAGCGACTGGCGGGCCGAGGTCAGCAGGGCCTTGCGGTCGATGTCGGCCTTGGGCCCCACCGGCGGGAACTTGAACCGCGACGCCTCGTCCGCCCCGCCCTCCCCGTCGTCCTCGCCGGCCCCCGCCGCCTCATAGGCCTTGACCGCCTGGGCCAGCTTGTCTGCGGCGGTCGATGTCGCGGCGACGGCGACGCCGTTCAGGGCCAGAGCAAGGGCCAGGCCCAGAAGGACGCGTTTGGACATCGAAAACTCCCCGCAGGTCTGTGCGGGTTAGATCAGGAATCGCGCGTTGCTAGAAGGCGGGCGCTAGAACGTCGTCTTGCAGCCCCGGTTGGCGTGCACGCCGCGAAGGAAGCCGCGGCGGGCGTAGCCCGCGTCGAGGGCGGCGTTCAGGCGACGGTCGGCCGGGGCCGCGCCCGTGACCTCCCGAACCAGGCCGCGGAACGGGATGATCGAGTTGATCACCGTCTTGCCGCCGGCCTCGGCCAGCTTGCCGGCGCGGTTCTCCTTGACCTCGTTGCCGACCACGTAGTCGGCGCCCAGCACCTCGTTGAGCTCCGTCAACTCGCCGGACAGCTGCTTGCACGTCTTCAGGCCCTTGAGGCTGTAGGGATCGTTCTGCGCCTTGACCAGGATCGGCGGGACCTGGCGCTTCATGATGCCGACGTCGCGCACGGGCTGGGTGCCGATGTTCACGGACTTCTTGCGGACCTCGGTCCAGCCGCCATCGTTCGGCTCTGCGCTTGCCGGAGTCGTGGACGAGGCAGGCGGCGTGACGTGTTTGAGAGGCTTCTCGGCTGGGGCCTCGGCCGCGGGTTTCCGGGTCGGGTACTGAGGCTTGGCCTGTTCGGCCTGCGCCTGAACGGCCCCCGTCAGGATCAGCAGCGTCGCGAGCACCGCCGCGCGGGCCGCCTGCGTTTTTCCGAGCTTGAAGTCAGTCATTGTCCCGCATCCCCAGTCCCACCCGCTCCGAGCAGGATGATCACCGATCAGCAACGGCGGCCCACGCAACGAGTTCCCTAGGGCTATCAGTTGCCCACCGGATGCGTCACTTCAAATTCTGGGAGGGAAATTGGAGCGGGCGAAGAGATTCGAACTCTCGACCCCAACCTTGGCAAGGTTGTGCTCTACCACTGAGCTACGCCCGCATCCGGGATATTTCGGGTCTCGTTCCACCGCCGGAAGACCGGAGAATGGAGCGGGCGAAGAGATTCGAACTCTCGACCCCAACCTTGGCAAGGTTGTGCTCTACCACTGAGCTACGCCCGCATCGGCGAGGCTGAAAACAGCGCCCCGCGACGAGGAGGCGGCTTATGGCAGAGCGCCTTGCGGTTGGCAAGCGGTCTGACGCCGGTTCGGGCGCGTCATTGTGGACAACGCATAGCACCTCCCCCAGCAGGGGGAGGAACCCCACTTGCGCGAACGCACGTTTTACGCGCTCAATCCTCCCTTCATTTCGGGGACTTGAGCCTTTTGCGTCTGTTCGTGTTCGGATTGGGTTATGTCGGCCGGGCTTTCGCCGAGGCGCTGATGGCCAGGGGCTGGGAGGTCGCCGCGACGGCGCGGGACGCCTACCGCGCGGCGCAACTGCGCGCGCTGGGGATCGAGCCCGTGGACGCCGAAGACCGCGCCGCGATGACCGCCGCCCTGGTCGGCGTCAACGCCGTGCTGATCACCGCCCCGCCCACCGTCGACGGCTGTCCGGGCCTGGAGGCGACGATCCCCGCTCTGGCGGCCGCCGAAGCCTTCCCCGACTGGATCGGCTACCTGTCGACCACCGGCGTCTATGGCGATTTCGAGGGCCGCTGGGTGTTCGAGAGCTCGCCGCTGAAGGCCCAGTCGGTCGAGGGCGCGCGCCGGGTCGGGGCAGAGCGCGACTGGCGGCAGGTCGGGCGCGGCATGGGCCTAACGGTGACCACCTTCCGCCTGCCCGGCATCTACGGCCCCGGGCGCAGCGCCCTGGACCGCCTGCGGGCCGGCGAAGGCCGCCGCATCGTCAAGCCGGGCCAGGTGTTCAGCCGCATCCACCTGGAGGACATCGTCTCGGGCCTGCTGGCCTCGCTGGACCGTCCCCGGGCCGGCGGCGTCTACAACCTGGTCGATGACGAGCCGGCCCCGCCGCAGGACGTCATGGAGCACGCCGCCAGCCTGCTGGGCGTGGCGGTGCCACCGGACCTGCCATTCAACGAACTGGGCCTGTCGCCCGCCACCCGCCGCTTCTACGCCGAGAACAAGCGGGTCTCGAACGCCCTGGCCAAAGCCGAGCTGGGCTGGCGGCCGAAATATCCGACCTACCGCGAAGGCCTGGCGGCGATCCTGGCGGGCGGACGCTAGGCGGCGACCGCCTCATCAAGCTTCGCGCGCGCCGAGAACCGCCGGGCGACGATGAACGGCGCGACATAGATCATTCCGACCAGCACCGTCGTGTTGAAGATCTTCCACTTCGACGGAGCCTCGCCCCGCGCCACCATGCGCTCCAGCGCCTCGGCGGTCTTCCAAAGACAGAAGGCCGAGCTTCCAAAGATCAGAATAGCCGCCAGATTCGCCGCGACGGCCGGGAGCCCGCCCATCTCCTGCGCCCCATCGGGCAGGATGAAGACGAGGGGAAACACCAGGAGAGGCAGCAGATGCAGCCAGGCGCGCGGGGGCGTCGCATCGTCAGGGGTCTCCTGGAGGGCCGCCATTCGGATCGCCCAGGTCCATCCGCACCAGCAGGCGCCGCCGACCAGCGTCAACGCGTTCACGACGAGCATGGAAGTCATCCCACCGAAGATCGTCATCAGGATGGGCGTAGCCAGGGCCAAGGTGATCCAGAAGATCAGGACGATCCCCGGATGGATGGACACAATCTTTCGAGCCAGCATTCACCCCTTCCCCAGAATGTCGCCCAGCTAATCGTCATCGGACAGGGGCGCAAGCGGCGTGATCCCGACCGCCTCGACGCCGGCAGCGTTGCGGATGCGGGCGGCGCGGGCGATGCGGCGGGCGACGAGGTCGCCCCCCTCTTCAGGCGCAGCCAGGGCCCTGACCTCGCCAACGGCCGCCACCAGCCGCTCCAGGTCCTGCTGCCTTGAAAGCCGGTGATCGCCGTCTTTGATCAGGGTGAAGACCACGTCGTCCGAGGTCAGGCCGTTGGCCAATTCCAGCGCGTGGGTCCAGGGAACGTCGGGATCGGCGCCGCCCTGCAGCACGCGCACCGGCATGTCGATCGGCACGGGGCCCGGCAGGATCGACCACCGCGCGCCGTCCTCCAGCAATTCGCGCGTGATCGGATAGCCGCCGTCGTCGTATTCCGAAGGCCGGATCCAGCGGCCGTCGCGGGCGATCGCCGCCTTGGCCTCGACCGACAGCTCGGGCTCCATCAGCTTCTCGGTGAAGTCGGGCGCGGGGGCGATCAGCACCAGCGCCTTGACCCTGTCGGGACGGGCGATGGCGGCCAGGCAGGCCAGCCAGCCGCCCATCGACGAGCCCACCAGCACCAGCGGCCCCTCGGTCAGTTCGTCGATCACCGCCAGGGCGTCCTCGCGCCAGCGGCTGATCGTGCCGTCCGCGAAGTCGCCGTCCGACTCGCCGTGACCGAAATAGTCGAACCGCAGGTAGCCGCCGCCGGCGACCTGGGCCTGCTCGGCCAGGACCTGGGCCTTGGTCCCGGTCATATCGGAGTGGAATCCGCCGAGCCACACAACCGTGGGCTGGGTTCCGTGGACGATGCGGTACGCCAACCGCAGATTGTCGTTGCGAACGAGGTGCTGAAGGGAATCGGTCATGGCGCCGCCTTGTTCATTTCGATAACTACGACCCCCTAACCTCGTTAGAGCAACGCGTGTCCATCCTCCCCGACGATTTCACTCTTCTGCAGGTGACCCCGGAGCTTGAAACCGGCGGCGCGGAACAGACGACGATCGACGTGGCCCACGGCGTGATCGCCCAGGGCGGCAAGGCGCTGGTCGCCACCAAGGGCGGCCGCATGGCCGCGCGCCTGGAGGCCGACGGCGGCCGCCTGGCCCAGATGCCGGCCCAGTCCAAGAACCCGCTGATCATGCTGGGCAACGCCGCGCGGATGATCGACCTGATCCGTCGGGAGAAGGTGAGCCTGGTCCACGCCCGCTCGCGCGCCCCGGCCTTCAGCGCCCTGTGGGCCGCGCACGCCACCAAGGTGCCGTTCGTGGCTACCTACCACGGCGTCTACAACGCCAAGTCCAGCCTCAAGCGCTGGTACAACGCGGTGATGACCAAGGGCGACCTGGTGATCGCCAATTCCGAATACACCCGCGCCCATGTGATCGCCGAGCACGGCATCCCGGCCGACCGCGTGGTGGCCATTCCGCGCGGCGTCGACCTGACCCGCTTCGAGCCCGGCCTGGTCTCGGCCGAACGGGTCAAGGCGCTGCGCGAGGCCTGGGGCGTGTCGCCCGAGGATCGCCGGCTGAAGGTGCTGCTGGCCGGCCGCCTGACCCGCTGGAAGGGCCAGGCCCTGGTCATCGAGGCGATGGCGCGGCTGAAGGCGGTCTCCGACGCCCGCTTCCTGCTGCTGCTGGTCGGCGACGACCAGGGACGCAAGGCCTATCGCGCCGAGCTGGAGCACATGATCGCCCAGGCCGGGCTGCAGGACAGCGTCAAGCTGGTGGGCCACTGCGACGACATGCCGGCCGCCTATCTGGTCGCCGACCTGGCCATCGCCCCGTCGCTGGAGCCCGAGGCGTTCGGACGAACCGCGGTCGAACCGCAGGTGATGGGCAAGCCGGTGATGGCCGCCGATCACGGCGCCGCGCGCGAGACCGTGATCAACGGCGAGACGGGCTGGCTGGTCGCGCCGGGCGACGCCGAGGCTTGGGCCGAAGCCCTGTCCAACGCCTGCGAAACGGGGGCGGCCAGACGCCAGGTCATGGGCATGGCCGCCCGGGCGCGCGCTCGAAAATTGTATTCTGTTGACGCGATGGTCGAAGCAACGCTCAAGGTCTACGCACGCGTTCTGGAGACGAAAAGTTGAGCAAGGAAATCAAGAAGGTCCTGGTGATCAAGCTGGGCGCCCTCGGCGATTTCGTACTGGCCCTGGCGGCGATGAAGAAGATCCGCGAAGCCCATCCGCGCGCCAAGATCACGCTGCTGACCACCCCGCCCTTCGAAGCCCTGGCCAAGCTGTCGCCCTACTTCAACAGCGTCGAGACCGACGGGCGTCCCAGCGACTTCGGCGACCTGACCGCCCTGCTCGGCCGGCTGCGCAAGGCCCGCTACGACCGCGTCTACGACCTGCAGACCAACAGCCGCACCAACTGGTACTTCCAGGCTCTGCGACCGTTCGCGCCGCAATGGTCGGGCATCGCGGCGGGCTGCTCGCTGCCCCAGCGCGGCAAGGCCCGCTACCACATGCACACGCTGGAACGGCAGGCCGACCAGCTGAAGCAGGCCGGCATCTGGCCCGACGCCCCGACCGAGCCGGGCGGCGCGCCCGCCCCCGACCTGTCGTGGATCCTGCGCCGCACCAAGGAAGCGCGGCCGGTGGCCGGCGCGACGGCGGCCAAGCCCTATGTGCTGCTGGTGCCGGGCGGCTCGGCCCACCGGCCCGAGAAACGCTGGCCGACCGAGAGCTACGCGCAACTCGCGGCGCTGCTGAAGGCGCGTGGGCTGGACATCGTGATCATCGGCGGCCCGCAGGAAAGCGCCATGGCCCGCCAGATCCAGAAGGCCGTGGGCCAGGCCCGCGACCTGACCGGCCGCACCGACTTCGCGCAACTGGCCGTGCTGGGCGCCAAGGCGGCCCTGACCGTCGGCAACGACACCGGCCCGACCCACCTGCTGGCCGCCGCCGGCGCGCCGACCATCGCCCTGTTCTCCGACGCCTCGGATCCCGAGCTGTGCGGGCCGCGCGGCCACGTGGCGGTGATCCGCTCGCCGGACCTGAAGGCCCTGCCGGTCAGCACCGTGGCCAGCGCCGCGATCGCGCTGCTGCCGCGCTAGACCCTTTTCAGGGGGTCACGCCCTGGCCCTGGTCCTGGCGATCAAGCGCCACGGCCTGAGCGTCGGTGACCTCGCCGCGCGGACCGCCTTCGATCGTGGCGGCGGGGACGCCCAGCTGGTCCGCCGAGGTGACGCCCAAAGCCGACTTGGCTCGCACGCCGCCCGACTGCAGCCATTGGATATAGAGCAGACGCGACGCGGCCTCGTCCGCGGCGTTGAACGTCCGCCCGCCGAGACCGCCGATGGGGATCGCCGAGATCATCGTGGTTCGGCCGTCGACCAGCAGATCGGTATAGAGGGCCTTCGCCTGATTGAGCCGGCCCGTCCGCTGATAGCCGGTCGCCAGGTTGAACCGATCCACCGGACCGCCCTTCTTGGCCACGATCTTCTTGAAGGCGTTGGTCCCGGCCCAGTCATCGCCCTGAGCCATCATCTTCAAGGCATCGGATTCGGCCACAGGTTGAGACTGAGTGACCGCTGCGTCTGACGTTAGTGCATTTGCACTATTTTGAGCATGAACCGCCGTAGAGGCCAAGGCGCCACAGGCAGCCAAAAGCATAGCGTGGAATTTCCGCACTTTTCCGTCCTCCAAATTTCAAATTTTCACAGGCTTCCGACGTGTGAAGACTTGTTCCGGAAACAGGAGCGTGCGGTGAAGGTTTTAGTTCACTATGATTCGTAAATAATCGCTCGACACGGTGACGGGCTAGTAAGACGCGCGTCGACGCGCCTGCCGATCGAGATTCTTCGCCGCCTCGTCGGACACGTCGCCATAGGTCGGACCACCCACCGTGGTCGAGGCGTCGACGCCGACGACGTCGGCCGAAACGGCTCCCTGGTTGCGCGCCATGACCCGCCGCGTCGCTTCGGAACTCATCCAATCGAGATAGACGAGCCGCGAGGCGGCCTCGTCGGCCACGTTGAAGACCCGCGAGGGGGCGTCCCTGGAAGGCGTCGAGGTGGCGGTGGTGGCCTGCCCGTCGACCAGCAGTTCCCGGTAGAGGCCGCGGGCCTGCTCGATACGCCCGGTGCGCTGGTAGCCGGTCGCCAGGTTGAACCGGTTCATGGGGGAATTGTCGGCGGCCACCAGCCTCTTGAGCGCGTTGGTCGCGCTCCAGACGCTGCCCTTGGACATCATACCCAGCGGATCGGCCGCATAGACCGCCGTCGCGCCCAGAACCGCGCACGCGGCCGCAATGATCAGATGAACTTTCCGCACGTCCCCATCCCCCAAAAGGACCAGGGCCACAGGCTTCCGACGCGCGGCCTTGATCGAGCCAACACAGCGCCCGCGACGGCGTGCGGCTCTGCTTAGCTTTACAATAAATTAACCAATCTTGACAGTGGAATATCGTCGGTATCCGGAACGGTATTTCAGTACCCTTCGTATCGCCCGGGCTTGTGGTTGGCGATGATCACCACGCTCAGCGCCACGGCCGAGAGGATCGACAGCAGCAGCTTGTCCCACGACATCACCGCGAAGGCCGCCCCCACGATCACCACGTCCGAGGCCATCTGCACCTTGCCGGCGCTGATCCCGCGCTTTTCGTAGAGCCACAGCGCCAGAACCCCGATGCCGCCGACGCTGGACTTGTGCCGGGCCAGGGCCAGGATGCCCATGCCGATGATCGTTCCGCCGAAGATCGCGGCGAAGACCGGATCGACCGTGGTGATCTTCAGCCAGGCCGGCATGCCCAGGGCCAGCCCCGCCAGCAGCAGGTTGGTGACCAGGGTCTTGCCGGTGAACGTCCAGCCCAGGGTGCGCTGGGCCAGCACGTAGAACGGGATGTTCAGCAGGAAGAACAGCACCCCGACCGGCCAGTGGATCAGGTACGAGACGATCAGCGCCACGCCCGCGACGCCGCCGGTCGACAGGCCGGCCGCCTTCAGCAGGGTCAGGCCTACGGCGATGAAGCTGGAGCCGATCAGCAGGGCGTGAACGTCCTCGATCGGGGTGTGGCGGGCGGCGGAAGTCGGCGTGCTCATGGCGGCGAAAACGGGTCACGATTGGAAATGAAGGTCGACCCGACCCCGACGTTTCGCTCCCCGATCCCTTGTTGGCGCGCCCAAACCCTTAAAAGACGGGCCTCTCGTACGCATGCGCCTTGATAGCGCGGGACTCCTTCGTCATATATCACTTGCGAACGCGGCGTCCCCTGGACTCCGCGCGAACTCATTCAACGATACGCCCCCGGATCGACACGTCCGGTGGCAAAAGCCCTTAAACAACACCGGAGCCGCCCTATTCGCCGTCCTATGCAAACGCCGCCCGTCAAGGATGGTCCGCGTATCAACGATGACATCCGCGTCCCTCGCGTCCTGCTGATCGACCAGAACGGCGAGAAGCAAGGCGAGATGCCGATCTCCGCCGCGCTCGAAGCGGCCGAGGAAGCTGGCCTGGACCTGGTCGAGATCGTTCCCAACGCGAACCCTCCCGTCTGCAAGATCCTGGACTACGGCAAGTTCAAGTTCCAGGAGCAGAAGAAGAAGAACGAGGCTCGCAAGCGGCAGAAGATCGTCGAGCTCAAGGAAATCAAGCTGCGCCCCAACATCGACATTCACGACTACGACGTGAAGGCCAAGTCGATGACCCGGTTCTTCGAGGAAGGCGACAAGGTCAAGGTGACCCTGCGCTTCCGCGGCCGGGAAATGGCGCACCCGGAACTGGGCATGAAGCTGCTGCTCAAGGTCAAGGCGGACTTCGACGAGATCGCCAAGGTCGAATACGAGCCGCGCATGGAAGGCCGCCAGATGATCATGATCCTGGCGCCGCGCTAAGGCTTCCAGCCAAGCTCTGCAGAACGCCCCSGCCCGCAAGGCCGGGGCGTTTTCTTTGCCTCGCGCGACGGCCGCCGGCGCAACCCCACGGTGAGAACAAGCTCGACAGTACGCTGAGCTTTGCTAGCTTGGGCGCAGTTTGGGGGAGCTTCGCGTGTTGAAGAGTGTCTTGGCCGTCATGACGGCCGGTATAGCCATGACCAGTGCAGCCTGGGCCGAGGCCCCGCCGCTTTCGGTCTACGGGCGCCTGCCCAACGTCGAGCAGGTCGAGATTTCACCGGACGGCAGCAAGCTGGCGCTCTCCGTCACCGACGGCGAAATGCGCATGCTTCTGATCCGCGAGGCGACCGAAGGCGGCAAGCTGCTGGCGGCCATGAACTTCGCCTCGACCAAGCTGCGCGGCGTGCAATGGGCCGGCGAGGAGCACGTGCTGGTCACCACCTCCAGCACCGCCCAGCCCCACGGCCTGACCGGGCCCAAGCAAGAATACTGGATGGCCTTCGACTACAATCTCGTCACCAAGAAGCAGCGGCTGCTGATGGAGAACGAGAAGGAGGCGATGAACGTCGTCCTGGGCGCGCCGGACGTGCGCTTCGTCGAGGGCGTGCCCTACGCCTTCGTCAAGGGCGTCCACTTCGTCGACAACTACGGCCAAAACACCCTGTACAGGGTCAATCTGAAGAACGGCGCGACGCGCATGCTCGACGGCGGCGGCGACGAGGACACCGACGGTTGGGCCGTGTCGCTGGACGGTCAGCCCCTGGCGCAGTCGCGATACGACGAGAAGAAGGGCGACTGGTCGCTGAGGATCAGGGGCGACAAGGGCTGGGTCACCACCGAGCGCGTCGTTTCGAAACTGGGCTCGCTCGGCCTGGCAGGCGTCGGTCGCGACGGCCGCTCGGTGCTCTCCTGGATGCAGGACGAGGACGACGAGGACAAGACCGTGCTGCGCGAATACGCGCAGGACGGCAGCTACGTGGTCATCCCCGACAGCGCCAAGTTCGACAACCTGATCCACGCCTCGGACGGATCCAGCCTGGTGGGCGCGATCAGCCTGGTCGGCGACGAGCGCCGCTACACCTTCTTCGACGCCAAGCTGCACGCCAGCTGGGCCGCCGTGGTCAAGGCGTTCCCCGGCGATCGGGTGTCGCTGGCCTCGTGGTCGGCCGACAAGCGCCAGCTGGTGGTCGAGGTCGACTCCCCCACCATGGGTCCGGCCTACGCCCTGGTCGACTTGAACGCCAAGAGCGCCCGCTTCCTGACCGACGTCTATCGGGGCCTGACGGAGGCAGGCGTCTCCAAGGTCCAGCCGATCAAGTACAAGGCGGCCGACGGGCTGGAGATCACCGGCTACCTGACCCTGCCGCGCGGCAAGGATCCCAAGAACCTGCCGCTGGTGGTGCTGCCGCACGGCGGCCCGAAGTCCCGCGACACGCCCGATTTCGACTGGTGGAGCCAGGCCCTGGCCTCGCGCGGCTATGCGGTGCTGCGACCCAATTTCCGGGGTTCGGACGGCTTTGGCTGGGCGTTCGTCGAGGCGGGCTTCGGCCAATGGGGCAAGGCCATGCAGACCGACCTGTCGGACGGCGTCCGCTACCTGGCCAAGCAGGGGACCATCGATCCCAAGCGCGTCTGCATCGTCGGCGCCAGCTACGGCGGCTACGCGGCCCTGGCCGGGGCCACGCTGGACCGCGGCGTCTATCGGTGCGCGGCCTCGATCGCCGGGCCGGCCGACCTCAAGCGCTTCGTGCTGGACAAGGACCGGCTCTACGAGGGCCGCGCCAACTCGACCACGCGCTTCTGGCTGCAGTTCATGGGCGCGGACGGCCTGAAGGACCCCGATCTGGCGGCCATCTCGCCGGTTCAGCAGGCCGGCAAGGCCGAGATCCCGGTGCTGCTGATCCACGGCAAGGACGACACCGTCGTCCCCTACGTCCAGAGCACCCTGATGGCCGACGCCCTGAAGAAGGCCGGCAAGCCGGTCGAGCTGGTCACCCTGCCCAGCGAAGACCACTGGCTGTCGCGCGGCGCCACCCGCCTCCAGATGCTGACCTCGGTGGTCGACTTCCTCGAGAAGAACAACCCATCGAACTGAGGCGACAAATGACCGCTATCTGAAATTTCAGATAGCGGTCGCCACGGCGCGCGATGAGGCGTAAACCGCGCGGCCTGATGACCACGCTTTCCACGCCCGCCGCCCCGACCACCGCCACATCGCCGGACGCCAGTCCGCGCGCGCTCTATGTCCTGCTGCTGGTGGTGTTCATCAACTTGGTCGGTTTCGGGCTGGTGATCCCGCTGCTGCCCTTCTACGCCAAGTCGCTGAGCGCCAGCCCCTGGCAGGTGACGGCGCTGTTCTCGGCCTATTCGCTGGGCCAGTTCATCGCCGAGCCGTTCTGGGGACGCTTGAGCGACCGCATCGGCCGGCGGCCGGTGCTGATCGTCACCATCCTGGCCAACACCGTGTCGTACATCGCCCTGGCCTTCGCCCCGAGCATCGGCTGGGCCTTCGCGATCCGCCTGGCCAGCGGCTTCGGCAGCGGCAACATCTCGACGATCCAGGGCTACATGGCCGACGTCACCCCGCCCGAGAAGCGGGCCGGACGCATGGGCCTGCTGGGCGCGGCGTTCGGCATGGGCTTCGTGGTCGGCCCCACCCTGGGCGGGCTGCTGCCGGGCCTGGCCAAGTTCTTCGGCCATTCCGACACCGGCCGCCTGGCCTTCCAGATCCCGCTGCTGACCGCCGCGGCCCTGGCGGCGATCGCCTCGCTGGGCGTCTTCCTGTTCGTGGTCGAGAGCCGCGCGCCCAGCCACAAGGACGCGCCGGTGATCCGCCGCCGCGACCATCTGGCCGCCGCCGCCGCCCACCCGGTGCTGTCGCGCGTGCTGCTGGTCACCCTGATCTCGACCGCCGCCTTCGCGGGCATGGAGGCGGTCTTCGGCCTGTGGACCCAGGCCCGGTTCGACTGGGGCCCCAAGCAGGTCGGTCTCTGCTTCGCGGTGATCGGCATCATCGCCTCGGTCGGACAGGGCCTGATCACCGGCCGGCTGGCCCGCCGGTTCGGCGAGGCCAAGGTGCTGACGGCGGGCCTGGCGATCATCGCCGTCAGCCTGGCCCTGACGCCGTTCGTCCCGACCAGCGCCTTCGTGCCGGTGGCCGTGGGCTGCACCGCGTTCGGCCAGTCGCTGGTCTTCCCGTGCATCGCGGCCCTGATCTCGCGCGCCACCCCGCCCGACAAGCAGGGCGCCATGCTGGGCCTGAACATGGCCGCCGGCTCGTTGGCCCGCATGGGCGGACCGATGCTGGCCGGCCCGCTGTTCGGCCTGGCGATCGGCGGTCCCTACTGGCTGGGCGCGGTGCTGATGCTGCCGGCCGTCGCCTTCGCCCTGACGATCGAGCACCGGGTCAAGGCCGCCGCATAGGGCTCGACAGCTTCACCGTGCGCCGCTAATTCTTCTACATTGAGTTGGGGGCTTACATGTTGAAGTTGTTCGCCGGCGCCGCCTTGGCCGCGCTGGTTTCGTCGAGCGCCGCCTTGGCCGGTTCGCTCGATGCTTACGGTCGCCTGCCGGCGATCTCGGACGTCGAAATCTCGAGCGACGGCGCCAATCTGGCCTATATCGCCCATGACGGCGGGACCAGCCGGGTGATCATCCAGCCGCTGAACGGCGGCGAGATCCAGTCCGTCGATTTCGGCAAGGTCAAGATGCGCGGCGTCATGTGGTCGGATCCGAACCACGTGGTGGCCGAGGTCTCGCGGACCATGGCCATCGAATATGTCACGTATGTCGGTGAGCAATTCCAAGCCACCAGCATCAACATCAAGACCGGCGCCACGGTCCAGTTACCTAAGCGCTCGTACGAGACGGTCAACAACGTCCTCAGTTCGGATCCGATCGGCGGCGTGGTGGACGGCAAGCCGACTGTATTCGCTCAACTCTACGCCGGCGAGGAAGCTAAGTCGTGGCAGGAGGGGCGCTTCGACCTCTATCGGATCGACCCCGACACCGGCATCTCAGCCATGGTCCAGATGGGCGACTTCGAGACCAACGAGTTCCTCTTCAAGACCGACGGCACGGTGATCGCCCGCACGACCTATCACCGCGAGAACGCTCGCTGGGCGATGGAGCTGCGCAAGAACGGCAAGTGGGTCGACGGCTACGTCACGACCGCGCCGCTCGACGGCCCCGCGATGCAGGGCCTGTCGCTGGACGAGAAGTCCGTGGTTATGTCGATCCAGAACGAGAAGACCGGCGAATATCGCCTGGCCAACGTCTCGATCGCGGACGGCAAGCTGGGCGAATTCTACGGTCCCGATCAGCCGTTCCGTATCGTCTTCGACAACGCCAACCATGTCATCGGCACGGTCACCGACGCTGGCTACAGGCAGTATCATTTCGACGAGCCTCGGCTGGCTGCTGCCTGGTCGACGATCACCGGCGTTTTCCCTGGCCGCCAGATCACCCTGCAATCGCACACGCCCGACTACGCCAAGATCGTCGCCTACGTCGAAGGGACCGGCGAGCCGGGCGGTTACTACCTCCTGGACCTCACGGCCAAGAAGCTGAGCAAGGTCGGGTCGGCCTATCCTGGCCTGGTGGGCAGCGACGTCGCGGAGGTGCGGGCGATCAAGTATGCCGCCGCCGACGGCTTGATGATCGAGGGCTATCTCACCCTGCCCTCAGGCAAGCCGGCCAAGGGCCTGCCCCTGATCGTCCTACCCCACGGCGGGCCGCAGGCTCGCGATGAAGCCGGCTTCGACTGGTGGGCCCAAGGCCTGGCGTCGCGTGGCTATGCCGTGCTGCAGCCCAACTTCCGCGGCTCCACCGGCCGTGGCCATGGCTTCATTCGCGCCAGCGACGGCGAGTGGGGCGGCAAGATGCAGACCGACCTGTCCGACGGCGTGCGCTTCCTGGCCAAGCAAGGCATCGTCGATCCCAAGCGCGTCTGCATCGCGGGCGCCAGCTATGGCGGCTACGCGGCCCTGGCCGGCATCACGATGGACAAGGGCGTCTACCGCTGCGCGGTGTCGGTGGCCGGCATCGGCGACCTGCGGCAATTCCTGAACTTCAAGCTTCTGCGCTATCGCGAGGAGAACCCGACCATCCGCTACTACAAGCGCATCTTCGGGATCGAAACGCCCACGGACAACAAGCTGGACGATCGCTCGCCCGAACGTCACGCCGGCGACGCCGACGGTCCGGTGCTGCTGATCCACGGCAAGGAAGACACCGTCGTGCGCTACGAGCAGAGCACGGGCATGCGCCGCGCCCTGGAGAAGGCCGGCAAGCCGGTCGAGTTCGTCGATCTTCGCGACGAAGACCATTGGCTGTCGCGTGAAGCCACCCGCCAGCAGATGCTGTCGGCGACCGTGACCTTCCTCGAGAAGAACAACCCGCCGAACTAGCCCTGGCGGGAGTCACCGGAGGGGCGGAGACGGCGCTTGCCTTCTCCGCCCCTTTCCCGTACTAACCCCGCCTTTCCGGAACCGCCTGGCCAATTGGCATGCCATGGCGGTTCGTCATGCTATCTCAGAGGACGGGGCCGTGAGGCTCCGACGCGAAATGCCTAAGTTGAAGACCAAGTCGGGCGCGAAGAAGCGCTTCAAGATCACGGCCACGGGCCTGCTGAAAGCCGGCGTCGCCGGCAAGCGTCACCGTCTGATCGGCCACAACGGCAAGTACATCCGCCAAAACCGCGGCACGAAGGTCATGAGCGAATCCGACGCCAAGACCATCCGTTCGTACCTGCCCTACGGCCTTTAAGGAGCGCTGACACATGGCTCGCGTTAAACGTGGCGTCACCGCCCACGCCAAGCACAAGAAGGTTCTTGAACAGGCGAAGGGCTTCTACGGCCGCCGCAAGAACACCATCCGCACCGCCAAGGCCGCCGTCGACAAGGCCGGCCAGTACGCGTACCGCGACCGCAAGGTGCGCAAGCGCGCCTTCCGCTCGCTGTGGATCCAACGCATCAACGCCGGCGCTCGCATCGAGGGCTTCACCTACTCGCAATTTATCCACGGCCTGGACGTGGCGGGTATCGTGATCGACCGTAAGGTCCTCTCGGACATCGCGGGCAACGACCCGGTCGCGTTCAAGGCCATTGCTGACAAGGTCCGCACCGCCCTGGCCGCCTAAAGGTCTTCATCGGGTTCGTCCTGATTGCGATCTGAAGAGCCCTCCGGTGCGAACCGGAGGGCTTTTTGCTGCGCGCTCCCCTACTCCCCGTCCCACGAATGCTCTAGACGGAACCCCGTCATGACCGATCTCACCACTCTCGAAGCCGACGTGCTGGCGCAAGTCGCCGCCGCCGGCGATCTCGCCGCCCTCGACGCCGTGCGCGTCGCCGCCCTGGGCAAGACCGGCTCGATCTCGGGCCTGCTCAAGACGCTGGGGGCCATGAGCCCCGACGAGCGCAAGGAACGGGGCGCCGCGATCAACGTCCTGCGCGACCGCGCGCAGACGGCGCTGAACGACAAGAAGGCCGCGCTGGAAACCGCCGCCCTCGACGCGCGCCTGGCCAGCGAGACCCTGGACCTGACCCTGCCCGCCCCGCATCGTCGCCGCGGCAGCGTCCATCCGACCATGCAGACCATGGACGAGGTGATCGCCATCTTCGCCGAGATGGGCTTCGCCGTCGCGGAAGGTCCCGACATCGAGGACGACCTCCACAACTTCACGGCCCTGAACTTCCCGCCCAAGCACCCGGCGCGGGAAATGCACGACACCTTCTTCTTCAATCCGAAGAAGAACGAGGACGGCTCGGACGGCGAGCGCATGCTTCTGCGCACCCACACCAGCCCCGTGCAGGTGCGGACCATGCTGTCGCAGAAGCCGCCGATCCGGATCATCGCCCCGGGCCGCACCTACCGTGTCGACAACGACGCCACCCACACGCCGGTGTTCCACCAGGTCGAGGGTCTGGTGATCGACACCGACACCAACATGGGCCAGCTGAAATGGACCCTGGAGACCTTCCTGGCGCGGTTCTTCGAGACCGACGCGGTGAAGACCCAGTTCCGGCCGCACCACTTCCCGTTCACCGAGCCCTCGGCCGAGATGGACGTTCAGTGCGACCGCTCGGGCGGCGAGATCAAGATCGGCCAGGGCACCTCCTGGCTCGAGATCCTGGGCTGCGGCATGGTTCACCCCAACGTCCTGCGCGCCTGCAACATCGATCCGGACGAGTACCAGGGCTTCGCCTTCGGCATGGGCGTCGACCGGCTGGGGATGCTGAAGTACGGCATGCCCGACCTGCGCGACATGTGGGCGTCCGACGTCCGCTGGCTCGAGCATTACGGCTTCAGCGCGTTCGCCGCGCCGAACGCGGCGTCGGGACTGAGCTGATGAGCTTCCAACCGGGCGGCCGCGACGGCCGCATCCCCACCGACGCCATGGCCAAGGTGTTCGAGAACGTCGACATCTCGCTGTTCGACCTGGCGCGCGCCGTCCTGAAGGCCGGCCAGCGCACGATCAACGGCCGGACGTTCCGCAACTGCTTCATCGAGGGTCCGGCCGTGATGCTGGTGCTCAACAACGTCAATTTCGACAACACCAATTTCGGCCCCAACGGCGGCGACATGCGCAACCTCGTGCTGCGCCCCGCCGGGCCGACCAGCGTGGTCGGCGCGATCCCCGTTTCGGACTGTGAGTTCATCAACTGCGAGTTCTTCGGCCTGGGCTTCACCGGACCCGACCAATTCCTCGACCAGTTGCTGACCCTGGAAACCCGCTAATGAAGTTCACCCTTTCCTGGCTCAAGGACCACCTCGACACCGAGGCGTCCGCCACCGAAGTCGTCGCCGCCATGACCATGGCCGGCCTCGAGGTCGAGCACGTCACCGACCCGGCGTCGAAGCTGGCCGCGTTCACGGTCGCCAAGATCGTCGAGGCCGTGCAGCACCCCAACGCCGACCGCCTGCGGGTTTGTCAGGTCGACACCGTCGACGGCCGCAAAGAGATCGTCTGCGGCGCGCCCAACGCGCGCGCGGGCCTGACCACCGTCTACGCCCCGATCGGCGCCTATGTGCCCGGCCTGGACGTGACCCTGGTCGAGAAGCCGGTGCGCGGCGTGGTGTCCAACGGCATGCTCTGCTCGGCCTCCGAACTGGAAGTCGCTGGCGAGAACGACGGCATCATGGAGCTGCCCGACGACCTAGCCGTCGGCACGCCGGCCGCCGACGCCCTGGGCCTGGAAGCCGTGATCGACTTCGAGGTCACCCCCAATCGCCCCGACTGGCTGGGCGTGGCCGGCATCGCCCGCGACCTGGCCGCCGCCGGCGTCGGGACGCTGAAGACCGCCCCCATCGACGAGATCCCGGGGACCTTCGACTGCCCGATCTCCATCAAGGTGGACGGCGAAGCCTGTCCGGTGTTCGCCGGCCGCGTGATCGAGGGCGTGAAGAACGGTCCTTCGCCCAAGTGGCTGCGCGATCGACTGACCGCCATCGGCCTGCGTCCGATCAGCGCCCTGGTGGATATCACCAACCTGATCACCTACGACCGCGCCCGCCCGCTGCACGTCTATGACCGCGCCAAGCTGGTCGGTACGACGATCGAGGCGCGCCTGGGCCACGGCAAGGCCGAAGCCACGCTCAGCGACCAGCCCTCGCCCGCCGAGCATCACGACGAGCAGCTGATCGCGCTGGACGGCAAGACCTACGACATCACGGCCGCGATGAGCGTCATCGCCGACGCCGACGGCAACCGCCCGATCGGCCTGGGCGGGGTGATGGGCGGCGAGAGCACGGGATGCTCGGACGACACCGTCGACATCTTCGTCGAAAGCGCCTGGTTCGACCCGATCACCACGGCCCAGACCGGCCGGGCCACCGGCATCAACAGCGACGCCCAGTACCGCTTCGCGCGGGGCGTGAACCCGCAGTCGTGCGAGGAGGGCCTGCACCTGGCCACCAAGCTCATTCTGGAGCTGTGCGGCGGCAAGCCTTCCAAGATCGTCGTGGCCGGCCAGCCGCCCGCGCCGCCCGCGCCCTTCGAGTTCGACTTCGGCTACATCGAAAAGCTGACGGGCATTTCGGAACCGCTGCAATCCAACGTCGCGATCCTCACGTCGCTGGGCTTCACGGTGGAGTCCCAAGCCGTGCACGTGATCGCCGATCTACCCACGGTCAGGATGGCTCCCATCGAGGGGCAGGCCGCGACCTCTTCGGTCTACACGATCACGCCGCCGCCCTGGCGTCGCGACGTCTCGCAGCCCGCGGACATCGTCGAGGAAGCCGCTCGCATCGCCGGGTTCGACAAGGTGCCCTCCCAGCCCCTGCCCGAGGTTCCTCGCGCGGTCGGCGGCGTGCTCACCGTCAAGCAGGCCCGCGCCCGCACGGCCCGTCGCGCCCTGGCGGCGGCCGGCTACGCCGAGGCCCTGACCTTCAGCTTCACCAGCAAGGCCACCGCCGAGCTGTTCGGCGGCGGCGCGCCCGAGCTTATCCTGGCCAATCCGATCGCCTCGGACCTGGACTGCATGCGCCCGTCGCTGCTGCCCAACCTGATCGACGCCGCCGGCCGCAACGCCCGCCAGGGCTTCCCGGGCGTCGCCCTGTTCGAAGTGGGCCCGGTGTTCTTCGGCGACCGCCCGCAGGACCAGAAGACCACGATCGCCGCCATCCTGGCCCCACGCGCCCCGCGCGGCTGGGCCAAGGCGCCGGCCGAGGACCTGTTCGACGTGAAGGCCGACCTGCTGGCCCTGCTGGAGGAGATCGGCGCGCCGGTCGCCTCGCTGCAGACCGCCCAGGGCTCGGCCTCGTCGTGGTGGCACCCGGGCCGCTCGGCGCGCCTGCAGCTGGGCCCCAAGGCGGTGCTGGCCGAGTTCGGCGAGCTGCATCCGGCGGTCCTCAAGGCCCTGGACGTGGCCGGCCCGGTCTATGGCTTCGAGATCACCCTGGAAGCCGTGCCCGAGCCCAAGAAGAAGGCCATCAAGTCGCGCCCGGCCTTCAGCCCCTCGCCGCTGATGCCCCTGACCCGCGACTTCGCCTTCGTGGCCGACAAGGCCAAGGCGGCGGGCGACCTGGTCAAGGCCGCCGCCGGCGCCGACAAGGCGCTGATCGACGCCGTGCGCGTGTTCGACGTCTACGAGGGCCCCGGCGTGCCGGAAGGCTCCAAGTCGGTCGCCCTCGAGGTGGTCGTCCAGCCGCGCGACAAGACCCTGACCGAAGCCGAGATCGAGGCCCTGTCGGCCAAGATCGTCGCTGCGGTCGAGAAGGCCGGCGGCAAGCTGCGGGGCTAAGCTGCTCTTCGCCTCCCGCGACATGTTGTTCGCGGGAGGCGATCGCAACCTCTCCTTAACCAAAGCCACACAACTTCCGGTGCAGTCGCCGGGAGACAAACGCCGTGGTCGCCAGCATTCCGCCCGCCAGCCTTCCGTCGGTCAGCGCCATACAGGCCATGCTCGCGGCGCGCCCTCGACTGACCGAGGACGAAATCCAGACGCGCAAGGCCAAGGCCGAGGCGATGAGCCAGCCGCCGGTCAAGGTCACGCTGTCGGACGAAGCCCAGGCCGCCCTGGCCGCGGACAAGCAACGCTTCGACCTGGAGATCAAGAAGAGCGACCTGCACAAGGCCTGGAGCGAGAATATCCACGCCATGTTGAAGGCCGATCCGCGCGCGCCCCAGGGCGGCGTCTATGCCGAGATCCGCAAGGACGGCAAGGTGATCGCCACCATCAACAACGACGGTTCGGCCAGCTGGCCGGGAACGTCGTCCTTCCCGCCCAGCGTCTTCGACGGCGAACCCAAATGGGGCGGTACGGCCTTGGCCCAGCATCGTCTGCAGGCCCTGCGCAAGGCCAGCGGCGGCGAGATCGTCATGGCCAAGACCGCCATCACCGATCCCTTCGCCCAGGCGGCCAACCGCGAGACGGTCATGGCCCCGTTCCGCGCCGAGAAGCAGCGGCTGGACGAAGCGACCTACGAGATCGACAAGCAGCTGGCCGACCAGTTCGGCTTCCCGGTTCCCACGCCGCCAGTCTCGCTGACGGAAGATCCCACCGGCGGCGATCCGCCGTTGGGCCTGACCCAGGACGCCCTGGACTACCTGAAGGCCCAGTTCGAAGACCCGGACGTCAAGACCGCCCTGGCCGACGGCGACCTGCAACCGCCCGACGCCGAGCAACTGACCGTCGAGCACGCGCTGGACGCCCTGTCGCAGCTGAACGAAGACATGAAGGCCCGCTTCGACGATCTGTTGAAGGGTCCGAACCTCTATCTCGCGCTGGCGCGACAGGCCGAGGATCCGCCCAAGCCCGACGCGCTTGCGCCGTCGCCGTCCGTTCCATCCTCGCCTTTGCCCGTTACCAAGGCGGCCGCTGGCTAGAACCTAGCCACCTCGCCTCGCCATCGCCCGCGAGCAGGCTAGACCTTGCGCTGTGCCTAAGCCCACGCTAACTGTGTAATCGCACACGGAGTTTCCACGCCATCATGCTCTCGCAGCTGGCCCTGAACGTTCTGATCGCCACCGGCCTCACCGCCGGCGTCGCGATCTCGTGCGCGCGCAACATTATGATGCAGGCCAAGATTAAAACCGTTCGTGTGCGAACGGGGCAGCACAGGCGCGCGGTCGACTAGACGACCAACAAGCCGAAAGATCGCAAGATCCGCAAAGCCCCGCTTCCCACAAGGAGCGGGGTTTTTGCTGTGCGGTCCTCGGTCCCCTTCAAATCCATAGGACCTTTGAAACCATGAGCTACCTGCCTTCCCCACCCGCCTTCAATTCCGACCACGAAGGCGTCACCGTCCACCAGCTGCTGCTGGCCGCCCAGGACGCGCCTTCGGCGCTGGAAGCCGTCCGCCAGGGCCTGGCCGACAGCGGCGCCGAGCTGTGCGCCCTGTCGATGAAGCCGGTCGGCCAGATCGTCGAAGGCTCTCTGCGCGTGCGCCACCTCAGCGACCAGGCCGCCCGCCTGCTGGCCCGCGATCTGGCCGCCTGGCCCGGCGTCACCTCGGCCAGCGTCGAGCATCAGTGGGTGCGGCCGTGAGCGAGCTTAAATCCCCCAAAGACGGAGAAGACGACAAACGCCGGCTGTTCCTGGTGATCGCCGACGACACGCCCGACGCCCTGATGCGGGTGCTGGGCGTGGCCAATGTCCAGCAGACCCGCCTGCGCGCCCTGACCGCCCAGCCGGACGGCGCGGGCCTGAGCATCCGCCTGGAGCTGGACGACCAGGGCGACGAGCGGGCCCAGATCCTGGCCGCCCGCCTGTCGGCCTGTCCCTCGGTGCGCGGGGTGGGCTTCGGCTGGCGATAAGGGTGTAACCTTTGACCCGCGCCATCCGTAACTAGAGGTACATCCTCCCGGAGCCACCCGATGATCCGCCGCCTGCTCGTCCTGATCGCCAGTTTCGCCGCCATACTGCTGCCCGCCGACGTGCTGGCCGCGCCCAAGCCCCAGCCCGCGACCGCCGTGTTCGCCGGCGGCTGCTTCTGGTGCATGGAGAACGACATGCGCGGCATTCCGGGCGTGCTGAAGGTCGAGAGCGGCTACACCGGCGGCCACGTCGATCGGCCGACCTATCGCGACGTGACCAGCGAGACCTCGGGCCACTACGAGTCGGTGCGCGTCACCTACGACCCGGCCAAGCTCGACTACGGCTTCCTGCTCTACAAGTATTGGAAGCTGGTCGACCCCACCGACGACGGCGGCCAGTTTTGCGACCGCGGTCCGTCCTACAAGCCCGCAGTGTTCGTCACCCCCGCCCAGCGCCCGATCGCCGAGAAGTCGCGCGCCGAGGCCGCCAAGCGCCTGAAGACCGGCACGATGAAGGCCCAGATCCTGGACCTGAAGACCTTCTGGCCGGCCGAGGCCTATCATCGCGACTACGCCAAGAACCACGCCGTCGAGTACCACGCCTACCGCATCGGCTGCGGCCGCGACCTGCGGCTGAAGCAGGTCTGGGGCGGTTGAGTTCGACCATCTAGGGTGCCGCCCGCTCCGAAACCGGCTTTTCCCTGATTGGCGCCTCGGGCGGTTGAGCATCGACTCCAGCCACGTTCGCTCCCGGCGAACACGCCCTGGAGCGCGCCATGCCCATGATCAAGCCGTTGGCCGAGCGCTGGCTGGAGCGGTGCCTGTTCGCCTCCCGCTGGCTGCTGGCGCCGATCTATCTGGGCCTGGTGGTCATACTGGCCGTCATGATCCTGGTGTTCTTCCAGGAGCTGATGCACGAACTGCCGATCATCCTGACCTCCAAGCCGGAGTTCGCGATCATCCTGGCGCTGTCGCTGATCGACCTGTCGCTGACCGGCAACCTGCTGGTGATCGTCATCCTGGCCGGCTACGAGAACTTCGTGTCGCGGATCGACACCGCCTCGCACAGCGAGCGGCCCCACTGGATGGGGTCGGTCGACTATTCGGCCATGAAGATGAAGCTGATCGCCTCGGTCGCGGCGATCTCGGCCGTTTCGCTGCTCAAGGCGGTCCTGAAGATGAGCGAGGATCCCGACATCCCGTTCGACCAGCCCCGGCTGGCCTGGCTGATGGGCATCCACCTGACATTCGTGATATCCGGGCTGCTGATGGCGGTCATGGACTGGATCGCCGGCAAGATCACCAAGCACTGAACTTCGTCGACGGCGGGCCGTTGTGCGTCGTGCCGGCTGAGCGGCGGGGAGACGACGGCATGCGCGTGCGCATCGAGACGCGGCTGGACTACGACTTCCCCGTCCGCGCCGAGTCCCTGCTGCAGATCGAGGCCGCCGTCGCGTCGGACCAGACGGTGGTCGAGGAGCGCCTGACCTTCGATCCGCCCCTGACGTTCGTCCGCCGCGACGACCCGCTCAGCGGCGAACGGCGCGTGGCCTTCGAACACCAGGGCCGGCTGGCCATCGCCTACACCGCCACCGTCGAGATCGCCGATCGCGAGATGGACTTGGCCGGCGCCGTCCAGCACCGGGTCGCCGAACTGCCGATCGAGACCCTGCCCTACCTGCGCGGCAGCCGTTACTGCCCGTCCGACACCTTCGAGACCATCGCCGATCAGAAGTTCGGAACCCTGAGCGGCGGCGATCGCGTCGCGGCCATCGTCGCCTGGATCATCGGCCACCTGGAATACCGCCCGTGCAGCGACTGGCGCACCACGGCTCTCGAGACCTACGTCCAGCGGGCCGGCGTCTGCCGCGACTTCGCTCACCTGGCCGTCACCCTGTGCCGGGCCAGCGACATCCCCGCGCGGGTGGCCAGCGTCTACGCCCTGGGCCTGCACCCACCCGACTTCCACGCCGTGGCCGAGGTGTTCGTCGGCGGCCGCTGGCGGCTGCTGGACCCCACGGGCCTGGCGCCGATCGACGGCCTGGTCCGCATCGCCTACGGCCGCGACGCGGCGGACGTGGCGTTCCTGACGATCTTCGGTCAGGCGACGATGGTCAGCCAGAGCGTGACGGTGACGGCGGCCTGATCCCTCTCCCCTTGCGGGAGAGGGTGGCCTCCGAAGGAGGTCGGGTGAGGGGTCGATGGCCGGCTCAGCCGCGCACTACGGACAGATTTGAGAGACCCCTCATCCGTCGGCTTCGCCGACACCTTCTCCCGCAAGGGGAGAGGGATCAGGCCGCCTTCTTCCGCCTCGGCTTCGGCTTCTTCTTCAAGAACCGCTCGAACAGCACGAAGGCGGCCGGCAGGGTCAGCAGGAACGACAACAGTCCCACTCCGCCCTTGGCGAGCAGCACTGTGGCCTTGGGCACGCCGTAGATCGTGAACACCTTCACCGGCAGCAGGACCTGCGGGTCCGACCCTTGCGCCTGGCCGTTGGCCGAGATCGGGATCGCCTTGAACGTGGCCGGGCTGACATTGAACCGCACCAGCAGCACGTGGTCGCCCTCGTCCTTGGGCGAGACGATCCACTTCACCCGCTCGACCCCGGTGGCGGCGATGCGCTGGACGTCGAACTCGTGGGTCGGGGACGGTGTCAGGGCCAGGTCCGCGCCGCTGAGTTCGACCTTCATGCCGGCCGGCGGCTGCACAGAGCCGTAGGCGTAGCCGTCCCCGGGCTCCTTGGCCTGGCCGGTCTTCCAGTGGGTGCCGCCAGTCGTGTACTCGGCCTCCAGCACCCCCTCCTCGTTCTCGCGGATCGTGCGGGGGTACTTGATGTTCAGCCAGCCGATGACCGTACCGTTCGGGTCATGGACGACGAAGCGCGACGCGGCGGCCGGCGTGGCCGGCGGCGGGGGCTGAGGAGCCGCGCGGGCGTCGATCAGCCTGGGCAGCACCACGGCCAACACCGCCGCCATCGCCAGCCAGATAAACCAGGTACGCTTCAACCGCTCGATCATGGCGCATCCCTGCGGGCGAGCGCGCGGCGGGCGAACAGCCGGCCCCCACCGACGGACCGCTCATGGCGGGCTCATTCTCGTTGGGATTGATAATGGCGAGGAACTCTCGCGAATCCAAGCGCTTGGATTTCGCGGCGTGGGATCACACCTACTTGCCCCCACCTGACCGCTTCGCGGTCTGTCCGCCCCCATAGGGGGCGGAGGACGAGAGCGCGGCTCCTCTTCCCCCTGTGGGGGAAGACGACCGCGAAGCGGTCCGTAGGGGGCAAGTGATCGCCGCCGCCCTCTATGGGTTTTAGAACGGCAGGATGTTGCGCTGGCGGCTGTAGGCCAGGTAGCCGATGTTGGCGCCCAGGCGCAGGCCGACGCCGGCGCGGATCGGGGCCAGGGTGATGGTGTCGGCGCGCTGGTAGTTCACGCCCAGGCCGCCGATCAGATAGGCCGTGCCCTCCACGCCCGGGAAGCGGCGGAAGATGGCGTCCGGATACTGCAGGTTATAGCACAGGGTGAAGACCCGGCTGGCGTTGCCGCCCCAGTCCCAGCCCACCGACGGGCCCTGCCAGAACACCTCCTGGGTGTCCTTGCCCTTCATGTACAGCAGGCCCCGGCCGTAGCGCAGGCCCACGCCGATGGCGCCCGAGCCCTCTTCGCCGGCGATGTAGCCGGTGGGCTGGCCGTTGTCGCGGAAGGCGCGCTCGATCACCGCCCCGGCGCTCTCGGCCGTGACGCCGAGGAAGTCCGAGGTGCTGCGGACCATTTCGTCGGCCGAATAGGTGGCGGCCCGGCCGGTGTCGTACTGCGACTGGCGCGGCGGGTCGCCCGGACGCTCTTGGGCGGTGCTGGCGCAGGCGCCGAGCCCCGCGGTGGCCATGCCCGAAAGGATCAGCTTGCGACGGTCCATGTTCTCTCTCGCGATTCCAACAGCCTAGACTGTCTCAACCCTTTGAGTCGGGTTTGCGGCTTGAAGCTTAACGGCGAGTTAACCATGAGGGATCCGGGCCGGGGCCGGATGAACGACACTCGCGAAACGCCGCAAATATGCTAGAGGCAGCCCCATGACTTCGACGCCTCTCGACCGCATTCGCAATTTCTCGATCGTGGCCCACATCGACCACGGCAAATCGACCCTCTCCGACCGCCTCATCCAGGAGACCGGGGGCCTCACCGCGCGTGAGATGACCGCCCAGGTCCTGGACAACATGGACATCGAGAAGGAACGCGGGATCACCATCAAGGCCCAGACCGTGCGTCTGGACTACAAGGCCGACGACGGCCAGACCTACGTCCTGAACCTGATGGACACCCCCGGCCACGTCGACTTCGCCTATGAGGTCAGCCGCAGCCTGGCCGCCTGCGAGGGCTCGATCCTGGTCGTCGACGCCTCGCAGGGCGTGGAAGCCCAGACCCTGGCCAACGTCTATTCGGCCATCGACAACAACCACGAGATCGTCCCGGTCCTCAACAAGATCGACCTGCCGGCCGCAGAGCCCGAGCGCGTGCGCGCCCAGATCGAGGACCTGATCGGCCTGGACGCCAGCGACGCCGTCCTGGCCAGCGCCAAGTCCGGCCTGGGCATCCACGACGTCCTGGAAGCCATCGTCACCCGCCTGCCGCCGCCCAAGGGCGACGAGAACGCGCCGCTGAAGGCGCTGCTGGTCGACGCCTGGTACGACGCCTATCTGGGCGTCGTCGTCCTGGTCCGCGTCTTCGACGGCCGCCTGCGGGCCGGCCAGAAGATCAAGATGATGCAGCACGGTTCGACCCACCTGGTCGACCGCGTCGGCGTCTTCAAGCCCAAGAACACCCCCGTCGAGAGCCTCGGCCCCGGCGAGATCGGCTTCTTCACCGCCCAGATCAAGGAAGTGGCCGACGCCGCCGTCGGCGACACCCTGACCGACGAGAAGAAGCCCACCGACAAGGCCCTGCCCGGCTTCAAGGACGTCCAGCCGGTCGTGTTCTGCGGCCTGTTCCCGGTGGACGCCGCCGACTTCGAGGACCTGCGCGCCGCGGTCGGCAAGCTGCGCCTGAACGACGGCAGCTTCACCTACGAGATGGAATCCAGCGCCGCCCTGGGCTTCGGCTTCCGCTGCGGCTTCCTGGGCCTGCTGCACCTGGAGATCATCCAGGAGCGCCTCAGCCGCGAGTTCGACCTCGACCTGATCGCGACCGCCCCCTCGGTGGTCTACAAGATCCACATGCGCGACGGCACGGAGGTCGAGCTCCACAACCCCGCCGACCTGCCCGACGTGATGCAGATCGAGAGCATCAGCGAGCCCTGGATCAAGGCCACGATCTTCACCCCCGACGAATATCTGGGCGGCGTGATCAAGCTCTGCCAGGACCGCCGCGGCATGCAGCGCGAGCTCTCCTATGTTGGCAGCCGCGCCATGGTGGTCTACGACCTGCCCCTGAACGAGGTCGTGTTCGACTTCTACGACCGCCTGAAGTCGATCTCGAAGGGCTACGCCAGCTTCGACTACCAGATCGAGGACTACCGGGTCGGCGACCTGGTCAAGATGTCGATCCTGGTCAACGCCGAGCCGGTCGACGCCCTGTCGATGCTGGTCCACCGCGACCGCGCCGAAAGCCGCGGCCGGGGCATGTGCGAGAAGATGAAGGAGCTCATCCCGCAGCACATGTTCGTCATCCCCATCCAGGCGGCGATCGGCGGCCGGATCATCGCCCGCGAAACCGTCCGCGCCCTGCGCAAGGACGTGACCGCCAAGTGCTACGGCGGCGACGCCTCGCGCAAGCGCAAGCTGCTGGACAAGCAGAAGGCCGGCAAGAAGCGCATGCGCCAGTTCGGCAAGGTCGAGATCCCGCAGGAAGCGTTCATCGCCGCGCTGAAGATGGACGGGGATTGATCAGGGTAGCTGTATTTAGAAGTCTCGCCAAACGAGGTCGAAGCGGCCTAGGGTTGAGCGGCTATTCGGGGGCGGAATGAGCCAACTGCTGATCAACCAATATCTGAACGAACTCGCGGACCTGAAGCGGGTGTCAGGCGCTAGCCGCGAAAGCGTAGTGCGCGAGGCCTTCAAGGACCTGCTCAAGGCCTGGGGCAAGTCACAGCACCTGACCTTCATCCCCGAGCACGAGTTCATCACCACCGCCAAGGTGCGCAACTATATCGACGGTGCCCTGCTGCATGACCTGCGCGTGCCGTTCGGCTACTGGGAGGCCAAGGACGCTGGCGACGACCTCGACGTCGAGATCGCCAAGAAATTTCGGCGCGGCTATCCCAGCACCAACATTATCTTTGAAGACTCGACCAAGGCAGTGCTGTTTCAGCATGGCGTGGAGGTGATGCGCTGCGCCGTCGATGGGCCCGAACTGCAAAAGCTGCTGGAGTTGTTTTTCGGCTATCAGCGGCCGGAGATCGCCGACTTCCGCAAAGCGGTGATCCAGTTCAAGACCGACCTGCCGGCGGTGCTTGAGGCGCTGCGCGCGCGGATCGACACCGCCTATGCCGGCAACGCCAAGTTCAGCGCGGCGGCGGCGAAGTTCCTGCAAACGGCCAAGTCCACGATCAATCCGTCGGTCACCGAAGACGACGTGCGGGAGATGCTGATCCAGCACATCCTGACCGAGGAAATCTTCGCCCACGTCTTCAATGACGGCGACTTTCACCACCACAACAACGTCGCCAAGGCGCTGTACGATCTTGAGGGCGAGTTCTTCAAAGGCGACGTCAAACGCCAGACACTGGCTGCGCTGGAGCCCTACTACGCCGCCATCCGCTCGACGGCGGCGCTGATCTCGTCGCACTCGGAAAAGCAGGGCTTCCTGAAGGCGATCTACGAGAACTTCTACAAGGTCTACAATCCGGGGGCGGCCGACAGGCTGGGCGTGGTCTATACGCCCAATGAGATCGTCCGCTTCATGATCGAGAGCACCGACTGGCTGTGCGAGAAGCACTTTGGCAAGTCGCTGATCGATCGCGACGTCACCATTCTCGACCCGGCCACGGGCACGGGCACCTTCATCGTCGAACTGATGGAGCATTTCCGGGGGCGGCCCGAGAAGCTGATCTACAAGTACCTGACCGAACTCTATGCCAACGAAGTGGCGATCCTGCCCTATTACGTCGCCAATCTGAACATCGAGGCGACCTATGCCGCGATCGCCGGGAAGTACGAAGAATTTCCCGGGCTGTGCTTTGTCGACACTCTGGATAACGTCGCGGCCCTGGGCATCTATTCTGGCCATCAGCACGATCTGTTCGCCAGTATTTCCGACGAGAATAGCGAGCGGGTTCGTCGCCAAAACAGCCGCAGGATCAGCGTGGTGATCGGTAATCCGCCGTACAACGCTTGGCAGGAGAACTACAACCAGAACAACGCCAACCGGCCCTATGCCCGGGTCGATGAGCGCATCGCCGCCACCTACATCAAGGAAGGCACGGCCCAGAACAAAAACAGCGTCTATGACATGTACACCCGCTTCGTCCGCTGGGCGTCGGATCGGGTGAAGGACGAGGGCGTCATCGCCTTCATCATCGGCCGCAAGCCCTTCGCCAAGGCTGCCTATGACGGGTTTCGCAAGGTCATCGCCCGCGAGTTCGCCGAGATCTGGGTTTTCGACTTGGGCGGCGACGTTCGCGACAATCCCAAGCTGTCGGGCACCAAGCACAATGTGTTCGGCATCCAGACCGGCGTGGCCATGGTCTTCCTGGTTAAAAAGAAGGGCAAGAGCGGCGGGGCGGTCATTCGTTACGCGCGACGGCCGGAGATGGAGACGGCGGAAGATAAGCTGATCGCTATTACGTCGATTGGTGGGCTCAAAGGGCTGGAGGTTCAAACGATCCAACCGGATCGCAAGAACGACTGGCTGAACCTCAGCGACAACGACTGGGATAGTCTTGTGCCGCTCGTAAGCAAGGATGATAAGGCTGGAATTGGTCCAGCTCGAGGAAGCGCCATTTTCAGGCTATTCTCTCGTGGTGTTGCAACTCAGCGGGATGAATGGGTCTATGACATCGACCGCGACACGCTGGTCGCAAAATCACAGATGCTGAATTCCGTCTACGAAGCTACGCGGCGCGATCGAGCTTTCCCTGGACGTGGAACAATCAAGTGGGATCGAGAACTAACGCGTTATCTTGAGAGCCATGTTACAAAATCATTCAATGAAAATTCTGTGATCAGGGCCGCTTATCGTCCGTTTACGAAGAGGTGGCTTTATTTCGATCAGCACTTTAACGGCATGACCTATCAACTGCCGTCTATGTTTGGTCGCGGGGCAAATCCTACACTCGCGTTCCTTGGTGTGGCGTCTGAAAACCCTCTATCAGCCTTGGTCGTGCAGCAGGTGTTCGATCTCTGCCTTCTCAAGCAGGGAAATGGAGGAACCCAGAGCGTTCCGCGCTTCCGCTACAATAAGGAAGGCGACCGCCTCGACAACATCACCGACTGGGCCGTCGCCCAGTTCACGGCCCGCTATGGCAAGGCCGCCGCGATCAGCAAGGATGACATCTTCGCCTATGTCTACGCCGTGCTGCACGATCCGGTGTATCGCGAGACCTATGCGCTGAACCTCAAGCGCGAGTTTCCGCGCGTGCCGCTCTATCCCGACTTCAAGCGCTGGCGCGACTGGGGCCAGGCGCTGCTGGACCTGCATATCGGCTACGAGACCGTCGAGCCCTTCCCGCTGGAGCGGTTGGAGGCGCGCGATCCCAAGCGGGCCGATGACACCACTCCGGCGGTCAAGCTGAAGTCCGACGCTGAGCACGGGATCATTGTGCTGGACGCCGACACCCAGTTGTCGGGCGCGCCGGCCAAGGCCTGGGACTATCGGCTGGGCAACCGCTCGGCGATCGACTGGGTGCTGGACCAGCACAAGGAAAAGACTCCCAAGGACCCGACCATCCGCGAGAGGTTCAACACCTATCGCTTCGCCGACTATAAGGAGCAGGTGGTCGAACTGCTGGGCCGCGTGGTCGCCGTCAGCACCGCTACGGTCGACATCGTTGAATCTATGCGGGCGCTGCCCGCCAACGCCCGCGACCAAAAAGCGAAAGCGGACGCCTAGCAGCTAGAGCCCACCAGAGCTAAACCCACCCCATGCTCCGCCTCTCCGACCTCAAGCTCCCTCTCGACCACCCGCCCGAGGCCCTCGCCCCGGCGATCTGCAATCGCCTGGGTATCCCCGAGCGCGACCTCCTCAGCCACACGATCGCCCGCCGCGCCCATGATGCGCGGAAGAAGGCGGCGATCCTGATGGTCTATACGGTCGACGTCGCGCTGCGTGACGAGGCCGCCGTGTTGGAGCGGTTCGAGCGGGACAGCCAGGTGCGGGCGAGGCCCGACACCGACTATCGCCTGGTGGCGCAGGCTCCGAAGGACTTCGCCGGCCCCCGCCCCGTCGTCATCGGCGCTGGCCCCTGCGGCCTGTTCGCCGGGCTTATCCTGGCCCAAATGGGCTTCAAGCCGATCATCCTGGATCGGGGCAAGGTGGTGCGCGAGCGGACCAAGGACACCTGGGGCCTGTGGCGGCGCGGCGAGCTGAACCCGGAGTCCAACGTCCAGTTCGGCGAGGGCGGCGCGGGCACGTTCTCGGACGGCAAGCTCTACAGCCAGGTCAAGGATCCGCGCCACCTGGGCCGCAAGGTGCTGGAGGAGTTCGTCAAGGCCGGCGCGCCCGAGGAGATACTGACCGAGGCCCACCCGCACATCGGCACCTTCCGCCTGGTGACCATGGTCGAGAGCATGCGCGAGACCATCGAGGCCCTGGGCGGCGAGTACCGCTGGCAGCACCGGGTCGAGGACTTCGACATCGAGACCGCCACCGACGGCTCGCGCAGGCTGAAGGGCCTGCATCTGTCGACCGGCGACTATCTGGAGGCCGACCACGTGGTGCTGGCCGTCGGCCACAGCGCCCGCGACACCTTCCAGGTGCTGCACGACCGGGGCGTCCACATCGAGGCCAAGCCGTTCTCGATCGGGGTGCGGATCGAGCACCCGCAGTCGTGGATGGACAAGGCCCGCTTCGGGGCCTGCGCCGGCCATCCGGACCTGGGCGCGGCCGACTACAGCCTGGTGCATCACTGCGCCAACGGCCGCGCGGTCTACAGCTTCTGCATGTGCCCGGGCGGCACAGTGGTGGCGGCGACGTCCGAGCCCGAGCGCGTCGTGACCAACGGCATGAGCCAGTATTCGCGCAACGAGCGCAACGCCAACTCCGGCTTCGTGGTCGGCATCGATCCCGAGCGCGACTATCCGGGGCACCCGCTGGCCGGCATCGAATTCCAACGCAAGTGGGAGAGCCTGGCCTATACGGCGGGCGGCTCGACCTACGCCGCCCCGGCCCAGAAGGTCGGCGACTTCCTGGCCGGCAAGGCGTCGCAGGAACTCGGCGTCGTCGAGCCCTCCTACAAGCCGGGGGTCAAGATGACCGACCTGGCCGAATGCCTGCCGCCGTTCGTGATCGAGGCCATGCGCGAGGCCCTGCCGGTGTTCGGCCGCCAGATCGCGGGCTACGACCACCCCGACGTGCTGCTGACGGGCGTGGAGACCCGCACCTCCTCGCCGATCCGCATCACCCGGGGCAAGGACTTCCAGAGCCTGAACGTCGCCGGCCTGTTCCCGGCCGGCGAAGGCGCGGGCTACGCCGGCGGCATCCTCTCGGCCGCCATCGACGGCATCAAGGTCGCCGAGGCGGTGGCGGCGGCCTATGTAGGGGAGACGGCCTAGTTCGCCGCCAAAGCTTACGGAGCCCGTCATGCTCAAGATCCTCGGCCGCACCTCCTCGCTGAACGTCCGCAAGGTGCTGTGGACCTGCGACGAGCTGGGCCTGGCCTATGAGCGCGAGGACTGGGGCACGGGCTTCGCCTCGACCCGCAGCCCCGAGTTCCTGGCCCTCAATCCCAACGGCCTGGTGCCGGTGCTGATCGACGAGCAAGGGGCGCTCTACGAGAGCAACACCATCTGCCGCTACCTGGCCGCCCGCTACGGCCACGGCCACCTGCTGCCCGTCGAGCCCCGCCCCCGCGCCGGGGTCGAGCAGTGGATGGACTGGCAGGCCACCACCCTGAACCCGACCTGGGGCTACGCCTTCCTGGCCCTGGGCCGCCCGACCCCGGGCTATGACGACCCGGACAAGATCGCCGCCAGCCTCGAAGCCTGGAACAAGGCCATGGCCATCCTCGACCAGCGCCTGGCCGAAACCGGCGCCCACGCCGCCGGCCACGACTTCACCCTGGCCGACGTGGTGCTGGGCGTCTCGGTCCACCGCTGGAAGGCGACGCCGATGGAGCGGGCCGACCTGCCGGCGGTCGAGGCGTACTACGCGCGGCTGAAAGCGCGGCCGGAGTTCGGGCGGTGGGCGCTGGACGCGGTTCCCTAGCCCTCCTCTCCGCTCATCCCGGCGAAGGCCGGGATGAGCGGATCTAAAAGGAGCTAGCTCGCGAGCTTCCGCGTCTTCGCGAACGGGCTGAGGCCCAGCCAGGACTGCATGTTCGACGCCAAACCCGCGTCCCCCGTCAGCATCATCCGCTGGCTGTCCAGCGCCGCGCGGACGGTGTCCAGGCCCATCCAGATGGCGGTCATCGTCCGCAGGTCGCTGGCGACATAGAGATCGACGTCGAAACCGGGATCGACCGAGCACAGATCGACCGGCGCGCCGGCCCTGCTCGCGTGGGGGCCCGCGTCCGGCTCGACGATCAGCCACCAGGAGCGGTCGACGGCCGGCTGCTCGGCGTAGAGGAACTGGATGACGCTGCGCCGCCGAGGCATCGGCTCCAGGTTCAGCTTGCGGCGCATGTCCCACATCAGCAGGGAGGCGTCGAGCTGCTGCAGCGACAGCTCGCTGGTCACCCAGCGCTGGCCCCAGTGGCCCATGGCCTCGACCATGGTCTCCAGCTCACGGCCGGCCGGGGTCAGGTGATATTCCAGCACCCCGCTCTCGCGGCCGGCGACGCGGCGCACCACCCCGGCGTCCTCCAGGTCGCGCAGGCGCTGGACCAGCAAGGCCGGCGACATCCGCGGCACGCCGCGCCGCAGGTCGTTGAACCGGGTCGAGCCGGCGACCATCTCGCGCAGCAGCACCACGGTCCACCGCGTGCACAGCACCTCGGCCGCCATCGCGACCGGGCAGAATTGCCCATAGCTGCGCTGAGACATCGCCACCTCCGAATGACAGAACGATGTTAGATTAAACCCGCCAGGCCGGGCGGACCAGTTCAGTAGATGTACCGGCCAGGTTCAGTTGCTGAACTAGCTGACGAGGGCACGCCTTGGGCAAGGTCGAGGAACCGGCGGGGTCAGGCCCCGCCTCCGACAAGAAGGTTCAAGACATGCCGCTCGACACCGCCGTTCCCGAGACCGCCGCCGCCAGCATCGACTGGCTGGCCCGCGCCGAGGTCCTGGCCCAGACCATCGCCGCCCAGGCCGCCGCCCACGACGCCGACGACAGCTTCGTGGCCGACGCCTACGCCCAGCTGAAGGCCGGGGGCTTCTTCAAGGCCCTGGTCCCCGTCGAGTTCGGCGGCGGCGGGGCCGATGTCGCCGAGGTGTGCCAGGTGATCCGCCGCCTGGGCGCGGCCTGCGGCTCGACCGCCCTGGCCTTCGCCATGCACAGCCACCTGGTGGCGGTCGCCGCCTGGCGCTGGCGCAAGCAGGGCGCGCCGACCGAGGGCCTGCTGAAGCGCGTCGCCGCCGAGGACCTGGTGCTGGTGTCCAGCGGCGGGTCGGACTGGCTGGCCAGCGGCGGCCAGGCGGTCAAGGTCGAGGGCGGTTTCGCGATCACCGCCCGCAAGGCGTTCTCCAGCGGCTGCCTGGCCGGCGACCTGCTGATGACCAGCGCGGTCTGGGACGACCCCGAGGCCGGCCCCACCGTGTTGCACTTCGCCGTGCCGCTGAAGGCCGCAGGGGTCGAGATCGCCCCGACTTGGCGCACCCTGGGCATGCGCGGCACCGGCTCGCACGACGTGGTGCTGACGGAGGTCTTCGTGCCCGAGGCCGCGATCTCGGGCCGGCGCCCCAGCGGTCCGTGGCACCCGCTGTTCCACATCATCAGCATGATCGCCTTCGCCCTGATCTATTCGGCCTATCTGGGCGTGGCCGACGGCGCGCGGGCCCGGGCGCTGGAGATCGTCCGCCGCAAGTCGCCGGACCCGCACGTGGCCGAGCTGGTCGGCTCGATGGAGAACGCCTTCGCCAGCGCCGAGATGGCGTGGGAACGGATGGTCGACACCGCCGAGACCGGCGCGCCGGGTCTAGACAGCACCAACCGCGCCATGATCTGCCGCACCCTGCTGGCCCGGGGCGCGATCGCCACGGTCGAGCGGGCCATGGAGGCGGCGGGCGGGGCGTCGTTCTATCGCGACACCGGCCTGGAGCGGGCGTTCCGCGACATCCAGGGCGCGCGCTTCCATCCTCTGCAGGACGCGCCGCAGCGGCGCTATTCGGGCAGGGTCGCGCTGGGCTGGGACATTGATGGCTGAGTCTGGGACGGCTGAGCCTGAGGCTGGCCCCGCACCCGGAACACCCGGGCCTCTCTAGCCACGTCGTACAGGCGATAGATGATGAACGCCCCCGGCTGGGCCTCGCGCAGGGCTTCCTCCGCGGGGGTCAGCCGGCACGGCGTGGCCGGGCCGCCGGTGGTGGTCTTGACCGCGATGCGGCGGGCCGCGCCGGTGCGGCTGAAACTGACCAGGTCGCAGCCCTCCTCGTCGGTGGGCAGGGCCAGGCGGATCTGGTCCGCCAGGTCCTGGCGGCCGCGCTCCTCCAACCGGCGCTGCTCGTAGACCAGGGCGGCGGCGACGCCGATCCGGGCCAGCATGCGGGCCTCGTGGTCGCGGGCGGCGGGGTCGAACTTGGCCACCAGCCGTTCGGCCCGCTCGCTGGGCGGAACGTGATGGGCCCGCGACGGGGCGCCCTCGGCCAGGATCGGCGCGACGGCGCGACCCAGCAGGATCGGCGGCTGGGCCAGGTCCTTGAGGGCGCCGGGCTTGGCGGTCAGGCAGCGGTCGATCGAGTCGACCAGGCTGTCGCCGAAGTCCCAGCGCGGCGGATGGTCCTTGAGGGTGGGCAGGCCGATCAGGGTCAGCACCGCCGAGATCTCGCCCTGCAGGAAGGTGATCGCCCCGCCCGAGCGGTTGGTGACGAAGCGCAGGGCGCGCTGGTGGTTGGCCGGATCGTAGGCGCGGCCGGTCATCACCTTGTCGAGCATGACCAGATAGTCGCCGACCACCAGGTCCTGCTCGGCCTCGTTCCAGGTCTTGCCGTTGATCGCCGAGTCGCCCACGCGGGGACGATGCCCCAAGCCGGGCCCGGACGCCAGGATTCGGGTCCGCAGCCTCCGGACAGATCGCGCCGACCGTGCTAGAAGCCGCTCATGACCGACCAGCCTGACGATCCCAACGAGACCCCGATTCAGCGCGCCCTGCGCCTGAAGAAGGCCGCCCTGGCCGCCAAGCCCAAGCCGCCCCGCGGCGGCCGCTTCCAGCGCGAGCAGGCCGCCGCGGCCGCGTCGAGCAGCAAGAACAAGCCCTGGATGACGCGATAGGCGCTGGATCGCGCGCGTTTCTCCCAAGCGGCGCCTTGAGAACGCCGTGCTTTGACCGCACGTTGAGGACCATGCGCGCCATCCCCTTCGCCCTGCTCCTCTGCCTCGCGGCCGGCCCGGTCCTGGCCCAGACGGCCAAGCCGGCGACCAAGCCGCTCGCGGAGCCGCCGACGCCGGTCTCGCCCGTCACCGTCATGCCGCCGACCGAGAAGCCCAAGGTGGTCGCCACCTGGCCGGCCAGCGGCGAGACGATCACCCCGGGCGTGCTGGTCCTGAAGGTGGTGTTCGACCAGCAGATGACGCCGCGCGACTTCGCCTACGGCCTGGGAACGGACGGCGACACGCTGAGCTGCCTGAAGACCCCGCGTCTGCTGAACGACAACAAGACCTTCGTCCTGCTGTGCACGACACTGCCGGGCAAGACCTACACCGTCGCGCTGAACCCGGGCGCGCCCGGCGGTCCCGCCTTCAGCAACCTGGCCGAAAACCGCGCCGAGCCCGGCGCCCTGACCTTCACCACCGGCACCGGCGAGCCGGTCACCAAGCTGCGCGACGCCATCAAGGCCGCCGGCCTGGGCGGTCTGGACATGCCCGTCGAGGAAGCGCCGGACGCGCCCAAGACCGCGCCCTGATCGGAGGTCGCGACATCCACGGAAGGGAATTGGGGGAGAGCCGGCCGAATTCGTGCGTCGGGACACCCCGGCCGGCTCTCGGCCTGCGGCTGGACGCGCCCCGTCGGAAGTAGGCGGCCCGGCGCGTCGAGGGGAATCGGGGGAGGACACCTCGACGTCTGCAAGCCCGCTCAGGTTGCAACATCCGCGTCGGGGCTGCCATCAGGTAAAACCCTAGAACGCGATCGTTTAGTCCCGATTGGGCCACAGGGGGATGACGCGGTGCTCGTCTTCGGCGCCCAGGGTCAGCCGTACGGTCAAGCCGATGCCGCGGGACTCGTAGACCAAGTCCGCGCCCAGCTGTCGGGCCAGGCCGCGCACCACGCGGAAGCCCAGGCCGCCGTCGCTGAGCGGATCGAAGTCCTCGCTGAGCCCCACGCCGTCGTCGGTGACCTCGACCACCAGACCGCGGCCGGTCGAGCGGCACGACACCAGGATCCGGCCGGCCACGCCGCTGGGATGGGCATACTTCAGGGCGTTGGTCACCAGCTCGCTGACGATCAGGGCGACCGGGGTGGCCTGGTCGGGCCGCACCATGCAGCCGCCGGCGTCCCTGTGGGTGATGGTGGTGTCGCCGGCGAAACTGACGGTCTCCATCAGGCTGTTGCACAGCTTGGCCAGGAAACGTCCCAGGTCGATGCCGCCTTCGACGTCGCCGGGCGCGCCTGACAGCAGTCGGTGCAGTTCGCCGACCGTCTCGATGCGGGCCGCCACCTCTTCCAGAACGATGCAGGCCTCGCGGGCCGACAGCGCCTGGCCGGCCTTGTTCACGCGGGTGGCTTGCAGCCGCGTATAGCCCGCGATCAGGGCCAGGTTGTTGGCGATGCGATGCTGGGCTTCGCTGAGCCGGTCGTCAGACCCGACATGGCGAACGGCCGCACCACCGAACTCTCGGTGCTCGACGTCCATGACTCGGGGGCTTTCAGTGAGGCGGCAGGATATTCCGTCGCCCCATACAAGCACAACTCAAACAAAAATGCGATGGTTTTGTTTGACGAAGAATCCCAGCTTTATTTATCTGCCTTACAAATCACGCCTTATGTCGGAAACTCGACTGATCAATTACCTAAATTCAGAGTTTTGATCACTTGACGCTTACTTAGCGAAACACGCCTAGCGCGCTTAATGAGTAAGTGGCATATTTTCGATCTAGTGCGGTTTTTGAGTGTTTATGGAACCCCATGGCGGAGCTCGCGCGTTAACTCCACCAGACACAAGGAGCGTTGCCCCTTTTCCGGGGGCCGAGATCCCATGAACGACCTGACCCGCCCCGAACGCCTGCAGATCATGCTCACGCAGGAAGAGCTCGCCGCGTTGGACGATTGGCGCTTCGCGCGCCGCATGCCCAGCCGCGCAGCGGCCGTGCGCGAACTGCTCAAGCGCGGCCTGGAAGCCGAAGGCGTCCAGTCGGCCGAAGGCAAGATGCGTTCGCGCGACTTCGGCGTCGTGGACGGCCCCATGCGCTCCAGCGCCTCCGGCGACGGCGAGTAGCCCCGCGTCCCAGGCTCGCCGTTTTCGAGCAAGCCTGGCCTTTCCCCAACGTCCACCTTTCGCCGGCGGCGATCCGCGCCCATCATCGTCTCAAAAGAGCGATAGGGGCGGAACGTCATGCGGTGGATCCTGCGAGGCCTGGCGGCCGTCGTCTGCTTGGCGCTGGTCGCCGTGCTGGCCCCGATCGGGCTCGACCTCGCCACCCGGCCGCCCAAGCCCGACACCCAGGCCCTGATAACCAAGGCCGCGACCTATGACGTCCGCATCCGCCGCGACGAATGGGGCGTGCCGCACATCCTGGGCAGGCGCGACGCCGACGCGGCGTTCGGCCTGGCCTACGCCCAGTCCGAGGACGACTTCGCCACGCTGCAGACGGTGGTGCTGGCCACCCGCGGGACCCTGGCCCGCCGGGACGGCGCCAAGGCGGCGGTCACCGACTATCTGGTCGGCCTGCTGGACGTCTGGCCGACGGTCGAAGAGGGCTACCCCAAGCTGCCGGCCGACCTGCGCGCCGTGCTCGAGGCCTATGCCGACGGGGTCAACTACTACGCCGCCACCCATCCGAAGGCCGTGTCGCCAGGCCTGCTGCCGCTGACCGGCAAGGACGCCCTGGCCGGCTTCGTGTTCAAGCAGCCGTTCTTCTACGGCCTGGATGGCGAGCTGAAGCGGCTGAACGCGCCGGAGACGCCCCAGAAGGAGCCGCCCAAGGGCTCGAACGGCCTGGCCCTGGCCCCGTCGCGCACCGCCGACCACCTGCCCCGCCTGCTGGTCAATTCGCACCAGCCCTATACCGGCCCGGTGGCCTGGTACGAGGCCGTGGTCGAGAGCGGCGACGGCTGGCACGTGGCCGGCGGCTTCTTTCCCGGCGCGCCGTTCATGCTGCACGGCCACAACGCCCATCTGGGCTGGGCCAATACGGTGTCCAAGCCCGACCTGTTCGACGCCTACCGCCTGACGATCAATCCCCAGAACAAGAACCAGTACCGGCTGGACGGCGCCTGGCGCGACTTCCAGCGGCACGACGTGAAGATGAAGATTAGGCTGTGGGGTCCGATCGTCATCCCGGTGACCAAGCGCGCCCTGCGCACCGTCCACGGCCCGGTGCTGGAGACCAAGCACGGCCTGTTCGCCCTGCGCTACGCCGGCATGGGCGAGTACCGCCAGCCGCTGCAGTACTGGCGGCTGAACAAGGCGCGGAACGTCGAGGAATGGCGGGCCGGCATCGCCACCCACGCCTTGCCCAGCCTGAACTACATCTATGCCGACGCCGCCGGGAACATCGGCTTCGTGCACAACGGCCAGTACCCCAACCGCCGCGAGGGCGTGGACTGGAGCGGCGTGCTGCCCGGCGACCGGTCCGACCTGATCTGGCACGGCTATCGCCCGGTCGCGGCCATCCCGCAGCTGTGGAACCCCAAGTCGGGCTACGTCTACAACTCCAACAACAGCCCGTTCCTGGCCAGTGATCCGGCCGACAACCTGAAGGCCGCGGACTTCCCGACCAGCCAGGGCCTGCAGACCAACCTCACCAACCGCGCCCTACGCGTCCAGGAGCTGGTCGGCGCCGATCCGGCGATCACCGACGAGGCGTTCCGCCGCTACAAATATGATCTCAGATACAGCGAGCACTCGTCCGAGGTGGCGATGATCAAGGCGCTGACGGCGCTCGATCCAGGGACCGACGCCGACCTGAAGGCGGCCCAGGCGATCCTGCGCGGCTGGGACCGGCGCACCGACGTCCACAACCGCGCCGCCGCCCTGGCCTCGCTGACGATCCAGCCGATCCTGGTCGCCCAGATCAACGGCGATCCGCCGCCCGTCCCGCTGGACAGCCTGAAGGCGGCGATCACGACCCTGAAGGCGAACTTCGGCCGCCTGGATCCGGAGTGGGGCCAGGTCAACCGCATCCGGCGCGGCAAGGTCGACCTGCCGATCGACGGCGGGGCCGACACCTACCGCTCGGTCTGGGGTATCCCGCAGAAGGACGGGACCCTTACCGCCGACGCCGGCGACACCTTCATCATGTTCGTGCGCTGGGACGCGGCCGGGGTTGTGCATTCCGACAGCATCCATCAGTTCGGCTCGGCCACGCTGGACGCGAGCTCGCCGCACTATGCCGACCAGACCCCGCTGTTCGCGACCATGCGCACCAAGCCGGTGCTGTTCACCGAAGACGCGCTGCGCGGCCACGTGAAGGAGGACTACCGGCCGGGCAAGCGCTGACACCCAGGTTCGGCGCCCAGGTTCGGCGCCATGACTTCGCCGTGGTGACGCGCTTGAACGTGGCCGTGGGCCAAGGTTAAGGTCCGCCGCCATTTCTCCAACTTTAGAGACCTCTCCATGCGCAAGATCGTGATCCTCGCCACCGTGGCCGCCGCCCTGATGGTTTCGGCCTGCAACACCGTCGCCGGCGTCGGCCAGGACGTGTCGGCCGCCGGCCGCGCGGTGACCAACACCGCCAAGGACGCCAAATAGTCGCAGCATCAAGGGTTGCGGACTTCGACCGAACAAGGTCCGCGACCCTTGGTATAGTTAAGCTGCGGCGCCGCACGGCCCCGCTGACGTTACGTTTTCCCAGAGCGGACCGTGACTTATCCACAGAACCCCAAAACAGTTGTGGTTAACGGTCCCGAGTAACGGCGCTTCTACTCGCTCGCCTTGCGGGTGAATTCTTGAACCGCTAGCCGTTCATCTCAACGAAAACTGATTCAAAATGGCGCATGCGACCGCGCGCCCCCTTTCGCCAGGACCGTCGCGGAGGCATATCCACGCCCATGAACGAGCAGACCTCCCCCTGCCCGCCTCCGGTCAGCATGCTGACCGGCATGAAGCGCGGCGTCCGCCACCGTTGCCCCAACTGCGGCGAGGGACGGCTGTACACGCGCTACCTGAAGGTCGACCTGGATTGCGAGGTCTGCGGCCATGACCTGGCGCGCTATCCGGCCGACGACGGCCCGGCCTATTTCACGATCCTGATCATCGGCCACCTGGTGGTCGCGCCGCTGCTGCTGTTCCCGTTCATCTGGAAGATGTCGCCGGTGCTGGTGGTGCCGCTGACCGTGCTGCCGCTGGCCGCCCTGACCCTGATGCTGCTGCCCCGCGTCAAGGGCGCGGTGATCGGCGCCCTGTGGGCCGTGGGCCTGCGCAAGGCCGAGGACTGCCCGGGCGGCTGAGCCGCGGCGCACGACGACGCTTCGCGCGAGGATTGATAAACCGCCCGCATAGCGCGACTATGACGCCGCTCGATGGAGAGCGCGGTCATGGCGGACTTCCTTTTCTGGGTGGCGACCCTCGGCGGCCTCGCGATCTTCGGCCTCATCAGCCAGGCGTATGTCCGCTTCCTGCGTCGCCGGCTTCCGCCGATCCTGGCGACCATCGCGGTGCTCCTGTCGGCCCTGGCCGCTTTCGTCGTCTTTCTCCTGGTCGCTGGCTTGCTGATCGTCGGCGGCGGCATGGGCATGAAGTCCGCGACGGAGGCGCCCCCGTCGCCCTGCGCCATCGAAGGCCAGGTCTGCGACGACATCGAGCGCGAAGCCTACCTGTCGGACCTCGCCCGCCGACAGATCCGCGACATCCCCGTCTTCGTCGGCTGGCGCGACGAGCTGCGCTGGGGCGAGCAGACCCGCATCACGGCCGTCATCGCCTCGGCCGACCGCGCGGCGGCGCAAGCCTCGATCGGCAAGGCCCTCACCGACCAGCATGTCGATCAGCAGACCGTGGCGATCGGACGAAAGGTCCGCGCCGAGCTGACCGGCGACAACGTCGAGATCGTCAAGCCCGAGCAGACGATCCGCGACGTGACCCGCCTGCAGAACGTCACCTTCGAATGGCTGGTGAAGCCAACGCGTCCGGGCAAGACCGTGCTGACGCTGCGGATCTTCAACGAACTGGTCACGCCGGGCGGCCCGGTCGAGCTCGAGCGGCCGGCGCTTGTCCACGAGATGTCGGTGAAGATCGGCCTCCTGGACTGGCTGACCTGGCAGATGGACAGGATGAAGGGCCTGCAATGGGCGGTCGGCGGGGTGATCGTCGTCCTGGGCTTCGCCTTCGCCAACCGCGCCAAGCTGCGCCGCTGGTGGAGACGGCGGCAGGGGGCCAAGCCCCCAAAGCCCTAGCGGGCGCCCGCCCCCGCCAAAAAACCCTCGCGGAACCTTGGCCGCACCCCTCGCATTCCCTTCCCCGAACCCGAGCGCGCAACGCGCCCGGATGCAACGGAGACGGACATGCTTGGCACGATCCTCATCATCATCCTGATCCTGGCCCTGATCGGCGCCCTGCCGACCTGGGGCCACAGCCGCTCGTGGGGCTACTATCCGTCCGGCGGCCTGGGCCTGGTGCTCGTGATCATCATCATCCTGGTCCTGATCGGCAGGATCTAGCGACCATACGGAGACACGCGCATGCGCGTGTCTCCGACCGCCCGCGCGCACTTCCCTGGACGACCCATGTTCGCCTAAGGTCCCGCCACGACACACGGGGAGCGACATGACCGACACCGCTACGGCGACGCCGCCCCAAGGCGCCGCGCCCTTGAGCGCTTGGCGTCGGACCCGGGCCATCCTGGGCGGATCGGCCGGCAATCTGGTCGAGTGGTACGACTGGTTCGCCTACGCCGCCTTCTCGATCTATTTCGCCAAGATCTTCTTCCCCAAGGGCGACCAGACCGCCCAGTTGATGCAGACGGCCGCCATCTTCGCGGTCGGTTTCGGCGCGCGGCCCGTCGGGGCCTGGCTGATGGGGCTGTACGCCGACCGCAAGGGCCGCAAGGCCGGCCTGACCCTCGCCGTGGGCCTGATGTGCGTCGGCTCGCTGGTCATCGCCCTGTGCCCCGGCCACGCCACGATCGGCGACGCCGCGCCGGTGATCCTGTTGCTGGCCCGCCTGCTGCAAGGCCTGTCGGTGGGCGGCGAGTACGGCGCCAGCGCCACCTATATGAGCGAGATGGCCGGGCGGAAGCGTCGCGGCTTCTGGTCCAGCTTCCAGTACGTGACCCTGATCATGGGCCAGTTGGTGGCGGCCCTGGTGCTGGTGATCCTGCAGAACACCCTGAGCAAGGAAGACCTGGCCGACTGGGGCTGGCGCATCCCATTCTTCGTGGGCGCGGCCCTGGCCGTGGTGGTGTTCTGGATCCGCACCGGCATCGAGGAAAGCGTCTCGCACCAGAACGTCTCGACCGCCGCGCGCGACCCGGTCAGCCGCCGCCAGGTCGCCTGGGTGAGCGGGCTCCTCCTGGCCACCGTCGGGTCCATGGTCGTGGGCTTCACGGACGCGCCGTTCGCCGCGACGATGCAGTACGGGGCGGTGCTCCTGCTGGTCGCGACCTACGTCGCCCTGGCCGCGCCGCTGGTCTCGCGCCATCCCAAGCAGACCCTGGCGATCATCGGCCTGACCGCCGCCGGCTCCTTGGCCTTCTACGCCTACACCACCTACATGCTGAAGTTCCTGACCAACACGGCCGGCTTCGACAAGGCCACGGCCGGGGCGATCAACCTGGCCACCCTGGCCGGCTTCATGCTGATCCAGCCGCTGTTCGGCTGGGCCTCGGACAAGGTCGGCCGCAAGACCATGCTGGTCTTCGCCTTCGGGGTGGGCGCCCTGATCGCCTGGCCGGTGTTCAGCCTGACCGCCAAGGCCGCCAGCCCGGCCGTCGCCTTCGGCCTGATCTTCGCGGCCCTGTTCGTGCAGTCGGGCTACACCTCGATCAGCGCCGTGGTGAAGGCCGAGCTGTTCCCCACCCACGTGCGCGCCCTGGGCGTGGCCCTGCCCTACGCCATCGGCAACGCCGCGTTCGGCGGCACGGCCGAGTACGTCGCCCTGTGGTTCAAGCACGAGGGCATGGAGAGCGGCTTCTACCTCTATGTGTCGGCGATCATGGCCGTGGGCCTGACGGTCTCGCTGCTGCTGAGGGACACGGGCAAGCACAGCCTGATCCTCGAGGACTGATACCGCTCCCCCTTTCACCGACTCTCGTTACGGCCTTAAGTTCGCTCCATGTCCTCCACGCTCTCCCACGCCCTGTCCAAGCAGTTCCTGGCCATGCCGATCATCGATCTGCTGGTCCTGGCCTTCTTCCTCTTCTGCTGGCTGTTCTACGAGCCGATGCTCAAGCGGCTGGGCCACGAGAAGAACGTCATCAACACCGACATGACGGTGATCCGCCGCCGCTGGATGGCCGAGATGGCGGTGCGCGAGATCGCCCTTCTGGACGGCCAGCTGCTGGGCCACGCGATCAATTCGGCCTCGTTCTTCGCCTCGTCCAACCTGATCCTGATCGCCGCGGCGGCCGGGGTGCTGTTCGGCGGCGACAGCGCGCTGAAGACCATCGAGGGCATCGCCGTCCTGGCCCCGGCCTCGGCCCTGGTGTTCCAGATCAAGCTGGGCGTCGTGCTGATCGCCCTGGCCCGCGGCCTGCTCGATTTCATCTGGGCGATCCGCCAGATGAACTACTGCCTGGCCGCCATCGGCGCGACGCCGATGTGGGCCCCGCGCGCGGTGCTGGAGGAATATGCCGAGGCGACCGGCGCGATCCTCAATCCGGCCCTGTCGGCGTTCAACGCCGGGGTGCGCGGCTACTATTTCGCCCTGGCGGCGGCGGCCTGGCTGCTGGGGCCCATCGCCTTCGCGGTGGCGACCGGCGGGGCGATGATCCTGCTGCTCTGGCGCCAGCGCCGCAGCCCAGCCTCGGCCGCCGTGCGCAAGGTCCGCCAGATCCTGGAACGCCAGCCGGTGGTGATCGGTCCCCACCTGGCCGGCAAGGACAGCGAGCAGGTTTAGGGGAGGCAAGGCCCTCCCCCCTGTGGGGGAGGGTTTGGAGCCCTAGAGCCCCAGTTCCGCCCGCGCCTTCCTGGTCAGCTTGGCGGCGATCAGGCCATGGGCCGTCTTCAGCCAGTCGGCCACCTCGTCCGCGTCCTCGGCGGCGAGGTCGGCGAAGTGCAGCCACTTGGCGCGCGCCAGATAGGGCGCCGGGATGGCCCGGCCCGTCTCGCTCAGCACCTCGAACGCCACGTCCGAGGCCTTCAGCGAAAAGCCGCTCGCGCCCACGGCCCCGCCCAGCACGGCGAACATCTTGCCGCCCACCTTGTAGACGTGGTCGTCGCCCCACTGGATCGTCATGGTCGCGCCCGGCAAGGCCAGGGCGGCGGCGTCGAAGGCCTCGGGGGTCATGCCCGCACCCCCACGCCGATCGGACAGACCACGCCGGTGCCGCCGATGCCGCAATAGCCCTCGGGATTCTTGGCCAGATACTGCTGGTGATAGTCCTCGGCGAAGAAGAACGGCCCGGCCGCGCCGATCTCGGTGGTGATGGTCCCCAACCCCTGGGCGTCCAGGGCCTGCTGATAGGCCTCCTTCGAAGCCACCGCGGCGGCGGCCTGGCTGTCGGAGGTGACATAGATCCCCGAGCGGTACTGGGTGCCGATGTCGCCGCCCTGGCGCATGCCCTGGGTCGGGTCGTGGTTCTCCCAGAAGGTCTTGAGCAGGGTCTCGTAGGTGACCGAGCGCGGGTCGAACACGATCTGCACCACCTCGGTGTGGCCCGTGCGGCCGGTGCAGACCTCCTCGTAGGTCGGGTTCGGGGTGATCCCGGCCGCGTAGCCGACGGCGGTGACATAGACGCCCGGAACCTTCCAGAACACCCGCTCCACGCCCCAGAAACAGCCCATGGCCAGCACCGCCACCTCCATCCCGTCAGGATAGGGACCCTTCAGCGGATGGCTGTTGACGAAGTGGGCCTTGGCCGTCGGGATCGCCGCCGCGCGCCCCGGCAGAGCGGTGTCGACGGTCGGCATTTCGAGGGTTTTGGGGGCGGAAGCCATGACGGGATCTCGGGATCGAAACAGAACCATCGATACTAAGGTGTTCGCGATCTCGTTTCACCTCGTATGGCCGCTTGCTACCGCAACCTTCCTGAGTATATTGCGCCCCTTCCTGCGTCGGGGGCCTCAACCGCCTTCCGCATCTGGTGCGCATGGTGAGGTGGCCGAGTGGTTGAAGGCGCACGCCTGGAACGCGTGTATAGGGGAAACTCTATCGAGGGTTCGAATCCCTCTCTCACCGCCACCGCTCCCCAATAAAAACAACCACTTAAGTGCGCCAAGATTTCTGCTTTGGCACAGTTGCGCACCGTCCGCTTCTTGAAGGTGGATAGCAGGCGCGCGCTATGACAAGTCTGAGCGATGAAGATTCCCGACGGCTTCCATGAACTCTGCCAAGGGCTCCACCAAGATGCGCTCTACCTCGCTCAGGATAGCATTGAGCGACTCGCATCCGATTGTGTGGAACATGTTCGACGAGATCACAGAGCGGACCTCCGCGAGTTCTTGCGCAGCGCGGTACAAGAGCGAACGGCAGCGGAACTGAAGGGCGAAATCAATCGGCAGAAACCGGACATTCGTCTCTCTTCAGCCGATGCGAAGATCTTCCTAGAAAACGCTCTTCACTTGCTGGGCTGACAGGCGGTAGCTGCGGCAAAGGAGGAGCGGTCGGACTTCAGCGGAAGCTTGGCGCCGACTACTGCCTAGTGGACAAGGTCTCGACCTGTCGAACGCCAGGGTGTGGCGGTGTCGTGGGGTTTCGGTATGGCCACGGCTACAACACGCCCTCACGCCCCCCTAAAGGCGACAATGGAGCGGCGCTGACTGATGCCTGGCCAGGATGGGTTGGCGAGGGACCGGAGGAGATGAGAGAAGGTCCCTACCCGCACCCCTGATCTACCAGAGAGACAACCGTGTCCTTGGTCAGGTTCAGAACCGCGACGCCAGACGCAGCGGGTTCTGACTTCACCGGTCCCCTGACCGACCACTTCCGACCGGTGAACATTGCGCCGTCGAGGGCGACGCGGCTCGCGGGCGGGGGCTCACGGGCCGCTTCGGGCGCTGTGACCGACGCGAAGCCATAGTAGTTGTAGACGCCGAAATTGTTGTTCTCGACCATGACCTGAGCTGAGCACTTGTCTTGTTGGATGACGTAGGCTCGCACCTGGGAGTCGGACGTTGCCTTGACCAGGGGCGGCGTCGAGGCCAGTAACCGGCTGACGATCAGATGATGCGGCCGCAGGCCGTAGTTGAAGAAATAGTATCCAGCTGGATACGCCAGGGTCTCAACCTGAGCTTTGCCCACGACCCGATGAAACGCTATGGCTCGGCCAAGTCCGCGCAGCGATGCATCCACCTTCAGAGCGGGATCGATGGGCTTGTAGTCGAGAACCGGCGTCGAGTGGAAAGTGTCGGTCGTGGTCTTGTCGCCGAAGTCCACTTCATCGCGCGGGATGAAATAGGCTGACTCCAGGAACTGCAGGCCCGTGAGGTTCTGCATCACCGGATTGTTAATGAACTCGCCGGAGAACGAAGGTTCGATGATCACCTTGGCGCTAGAGGTAGTCAGCGCGGCGCTCACAGCCGGAGTGAAGATGCCGCGGTAAAAGGGCTGGCTTGGAATGTAGACCACGGCCGGCTTCAGGCCCGCCAATTGGTCCGGCGTGGCGTAAGCGACCGAGTATCCGTCCTGCTCCAGCATCATGGCGGCGCCAACGGCGGCGTTGATCCACACATCGCCAGTCGCGTAGGCCGTGTTGACGATGTCGCCCAGAGCGGGGTCGAGCAAAACGACGGCATCCACTTTGCGTTTGGAGCCTGGCGGTAGGGCTACAGGGGCGCGCGAGGGAAGCCAGGAGCCGCCCTGGTGCTTGAGCAGTTCAGCGACGGCGTTCCTAGGGCTCAGGAGAGACTCGGAAGCTCCGGCGCGGCGGCGATAATCCAGCCGGGTGTTCAGAAGGTCCGTGAAGTCCAGACGCGGGCTGTCGGCGGAGCGTGGAACCGCGACCTCAACCGCGTTGAAGGCGAAAGCCATCTGACGGAGATTGGTGGGCGTGGCGCGGAAGGGCGCGACATTGGCCACGCGCATTTCGTGGGGTCCGCTGCCGGCCGTGAAACGGGTTCGGTAGAAGTCCTGGAAAAAGCGATCGCCCAGGCTGCGCTCGAAAATCGCCGTCTCCTTGCCGTTAAGCGAGATGAGGGCATTGGCTGAAAGGTAGGCGTCGAGCGTCAGGTAGCCGCTCGCACCAGGCTCCAGCGGAAGGTTCAGTGTGACCGGGTCGTTTCCGTAGCGGAAAAACTTGTTCCACACCCAGCCGGCCGTCTTGTAAGCGCCCTCGGCGTAGGACAGGTTCTCGCCAAGAAACGGCTGATCGTCCGGCTTGCCGAACATGATTTCGTAGGACTGAAAGCGTCCTGTTCCGCCGGCGGGCTCAGCGGTCAGCACGTCGACCGGCTTGGTGACATCGTCGGTGAGGATCCAGGGCGACGAGGGCTCAAGCATCAGATGGGCGCGGTTATCGGCCCCGATGTACTTGGCCGGCAGGTAGATGAAGGCGTCAACAAAGCGCATGTCGCTCTGCCGCACGGTCGAGACGACGTCTCCGGTCTTCACGTCGCGGACGAGCACGACCTGGGTGGAGAAATCCGAATACGCCTCGTTCCCGCGAACGAAGGTGAAGGACGGCCTGGCATTGATGCGGAAGTGGACGAACTGCGTTTGGCCGGCCTGAACCTCAAGATCCAGGGGAAGCTGACGAGCAATGGTATCGGCCGAAGCTGGGGCGCCAATGAACAGGGCCGCCAGAGCGCACAGAGCGATCCTCATTGCGTGCACTCGATCTTGGAGAGGGTTTCAAACGGCTGGGCGACGATTTCACGGCCGGCGGGAAACTTTGTCTCTCCAGTGAGTGTCTTCTGGACACAAGACCAGCTTCGGTCGAACCGAACCGTCACCGGCGGCGTGACGTCCAGCTTGTCGAAAAGCGTGTGCCGGCCAAGCGTGGATCCCCCCCAAGCGACTGACGACAGATAGACCGTCAACTTATGCTCGTCCCCGTAGGGTAGCGCATAGACGTAATCGGGCTTGCCGGGAAAGGTGACGGGATTGCGCAGGTCGCTCGTGAAGCTGGCCATGACGCGGTCATCGACCCGATCCACGATCCAGATTTCACCGCCCGACTTCGCGCGGATGACCTCGCACCCTGCCGGCTTCGGGCAAAGCGGATTGCTTGCCTCTTGGAACCGGGGGTCTTGGCGGAGGGCCGACAACACGCGCTTGGTCTTGTCGTCGGCGCGGGACTCATTCACGCTCCACAGCACCTTCGCGCCAGCAGCCGCCAGGTCGCCGACGAGCTGAGGACGCTCGACCCGTTCCATGCGCGGAAACACGACGTGCGAATAGCTGCCCTGGCTGACTAACGTCTCCGTCGTCAGAGCGTGGGCGATCCCGGCCCCAAACAGCCCCAGAGACACCGCGCGCAGGTCGCCGAAGCGCCGCGTCGCCACCGCATCGCCATTCGTATCGACCACGGCCAACTTCGCCAGGAGCTTCTGGCCATCCTTGGTGCTGAAGCCGAGGTGTTGTTGGAACTCGTCGTAGACGTCGATCGCCGGCTGGATGCGGTCTGGCGCGATCGTCCCGTCCAGGCCAAGCGGAAGGTAGAAGCTCATCAACGACCGATTGGCGACAGCGACGGCTAGTTCCTGCTTTAGCTGAGCCTTGCCCTTGTACTGGAAAGCCGTGGCGCCCTCGGACTGAGCAAAGAGTGGATAGACAATCTCTGCTCCTCCCTTGAGCCGCTGGCTGAACAGAGACTCGATGTAGGCTTCCCCCAGGGCGAAGAACGGCAGATCCACGGCGACAGTGCCGTAGCCCTTGGGCTCGGGGCTGGGGTCACGCACCGTGAAGGCGGCGTTGATCGACCAGTTCAGCGGCTTCCTCTGCCGCGCGAAGAAGGCCTCCAGCTTGGCCACGTAGCTGTCACGGTAGGAGTCGTAGGTGAACTGGACAAAGGCCGGATAGCTGGCCTGGGGGTAGTCTGTCGGGACCGGCAAGCCCGTCTTCGCCGCGAAGGCCTTGGTTGTGGCCGGGTTCCAGCTTTCGTGCAGGGTCCAGTAGTCGGCGTCGAGGAAAAAGCCGTCCGGATGATAGCGATCGATGATCTCCTGCAGCCCGGGCAGCAAGACCTCGTCGGCAAAGGCGGAGTTGTGATCGATCACCGTGGCCCGAACGCCGTTGCCGAAAATCCGCAGGTATTCAGGATGCAACTCGGCCAGCGCGTCGTTTCGCAACGTGCTGACGTAGACGATCATCTTGGTGTCGGCGCGCTCGGTCTCTTCGCGCCAGATCTTGAGGAGATCCTGACCGGGAGCCTTGAGTAGGGGATAGGCCTTGCTGGGCCGCTGTTGGGGGAAGAACTTACTGGGGTACTGCGCGTGGCCGTCATGCCCCACGGCAAATACGACAACCCGCTCGGGCCGAACCCTCTCTAGGGTGCCCCGGATGCTCGCCCGCAAAACGGACTCGTCGAACTCAAAGGGCTTGTTCGGATAGACGATGTGATTGTCGATCAGCAGGACGACGTCGCGCTTGGCGGCCGCCTGGGCGACCGAAGGGGCTGGCGCCGACAGGACCGCCGTTACGGCCGCAGCAGCCAGCCAGCGCCTTGTAAATAGTCGCTTCATCCGTGTGGCGCTCCAAGGTGGTAGCACCTCTAGCGCACGGCGCGAGCTTCGGCCAAGGCCTTCCTAAGCGGCGGCCTCGGCAACGGCTGCTGCGGCGGCATCCATGGTTGGAAACTCGCCTAGGCCCGCGTCTCCGCGGCCGGTGTTTGGAACGCCCTGGAACGCCAGCCAAGGGCTCGCCAGCGTCTGGTCGTCCTTGAGGTCTCTGCAGCGAACCACGCCAAGCAAGACCTGATCGCCATCCACCACGGCGCGCAGATCGAAATTCGGAGCGTAGTTCGCGTAGGGGGTCTCGATGCTTGAAAAGGTCACGCTGCGGTTCCTCCAAGTTCGGCGCGCCCGACACCACCAATGACGCGGTATTGCCAGGCCACTTCGGTGCCTGCGGTCGATGGGGCCAGGGTCATGGCGATGCTGACCTGCACGCCCGTGATGTTCGTCACGAAGTCAGGCATGCCGGTGAAAGACGACGCGGGATTGGTGTAGCCCAAGGCGGCAATGTCCGTGGCCGTCACGTTCGTGCCGTCGTGACGCAGGCTGTGTTGAGGGGCAGGAGAGCGACCATGCCTGAGAAGCTGGCCTACACCATCGCCGAGGCGGTCGAAGCGACCGGGCTGTCCGACGACACGCTTTACCGCAAGCACCAGGCGGGGGAGATCACCATGAAGAAATCCGGCCGCCGGACRCTCATCGACGCGGACGATCTCAAGCGCCTGATCGCCAACCTTCCCGCCCTCCCGAGGCGCGCGGCTTAGGCTGAAACTTAGGCTCCAAATATTTTCCGGCGCATTTCCCCTTATTCAGCAAGGGGGATGTGTCGGTCTCTCTCACCGCCACCGCTCTTCCTTGAATTTGACATCGGGGCGCCGCGTCCCCACTTAACAGTCACCGAGCGCGACAAGATCGCGCCGGACGCCTGATCACAGGCTTCCAGTCTCCAAAGCTCGCGCTCAGCGCCGAGGGCTTGGAGCCAGACGGAAAATCCCCGCCATGCCCTTTTCAGATCGGCCGTAAGAGACGGCCAGCGTCGCCTTAAGGCCACGCATGATCCTGAGCAGGGCCGCGGCTTCGTTCCCGAAGCTTACGGTCTTCATGAAACGCTTGCGCCGCATGCGCTGCGTTTGCCGAGCCCTCACACGGTCCCGCGCTCAGAAAGCGCCGGCCAGGGCTCAAGACAAATCCAGAAAGACACTACGACTATGTTTTCCACCCAAACCCAATCCCAAGCCCTGCCCGCGGTCTATGTGACCGAGGCCGACTTCGAGATCCTCTCCAACCTGGCCGACGCCGCCGCCGGCCGCGCGCCGGGCGGCCGCGTGCTGGCCGACGAGATGGCCCGCGCCGTGATCGTCGAGCCCGACGAGGCGCCCCGCCCGTTCGTGCGCATCGGCTCGCGGGTCGCGTTCCAGGACCTGTCCAACGACCAAACCCGCATCGTCCACATCAGCCTGCCCCGCGACGCCAGCATCGACGACAACCGCATCTCCGTGCTCAGCCCCGTGGGCGCGGCCCTGATCGGCCTGACCGCCGGCGAAGCCTTCCACTGGACCGACCCCGAGGGCCGGGCGCGCGGCGTCCGCGTGCTGGCGGTGCACGACTAGAAGCCCCGCTCCTCCAGCCACCCCCGCACCGCCGCCACCGCTTGCGGCAGCAGGTCCGGCCGCTCGATGTAGTAGTGGTCGGCTCCCTCGATCTCGACATAGCGCTTGTCGGCGCAGCCCAGGGCGTCGAACAGGCGACGGGCGTGGCTGGGGGTGCAGGCCAGGTCGGCGGTGTTGCTGATCACCAGGGCCGGACAGCTGATGTTGGCGGCGTTCAGCACGCCGTTGGCGCGGCTCTCGTCATGGCTCCATTGCGACAGCCACGAGCGCAGGGTCGTGAACCGCGCCAGGCCCACCGGCCCGTCGTTGGCGATGCGCGGATCGCCCAGATAGCAGGCGTGCGGCCGGCGGTCCGACGGGTCCTGGGTTGGGTCGGTCCAGCGCACGTCGCACATGGTGCCGTAGACCACGAACGGCCGCTCCATGTCCGGGTCGCGGGCCTTCAGCGCCGTCAGCGTTTCGCGGACCCGGGCGGTGATGTGGCGGTTGCGGGCCAGTTGGGCGTGGCGGAACACCGTGACGAACGCCGCGTCATAGGGTGGCTGGTGCGGGCAGTTGGGGGCATAGATGTCCAGGGCGGGGTCGCGGTCGAAGGGCCGGTCCTCGTCCAGGATCGAGGGGTCCAGCCATTCGGTCAGGGTCACCGAGCGGCTGATGTGGGCGGCCAGCAGCATCACCCCGTCGGCCGGCTGCAGCCCCGCCCCGACCAGATCGACCGGATCGCCGGCCGGGGTGTGGGTGATCGTCGGCTGCTCGGCCTGCTCCTGATAGAACAGCGACAGCGAGCCGCCGCCCGACCAGCCGCCCAGGATCACTGTCTTGTAACCGAACCGGGTCTTCAGGTCGGCGACGCAGGCCCCCAGGTCCAGCACGCACTTCTCCAGGATCAGCGCCGTGTCGTTGCCGCGATACCGCGTGTTGCAATAGACGACATGCCGCCCGGCCCTCGCCAGGGCCGTGACCAGCGGCAGGAACGAGCCGCCGCCGATCGGGTGGCTGAACAGGATCACGGTGTCGGAGTCGCCGGCTTCGGGCCGGATGCGCATGCACTCGACGAACACCTGGCCGTCGGGACCGCCATAGGTCTCCTTCAGCCGGGAGCGTTCGGCATAGGCGTAGCCGTAGGGCTCGCGAACGACGCGCATCGAACCACTGCTCACTTGCCGCCCCTTACGTAACCTCGTTATCTGAAGGCTCAAGGACAGGAAATTGTCCCCGGGGAAGTCAAGCGCCCCGAACCCCCATCGCACGAGGACCGCCGCCATGGCGCAGCATCCGACGGGCATCCACCACCTGGCCTTCATGGCCGGCGACATCAAGAAGCACATCGCCTTCTTCAGCGAAGTGATGGGCTGTCCGCTGGTGGCGCTGTTCGACATGCACGGCGTGCCGGGCGGGCTGCACGCCTTCCTGCGGATGAACGACCACAGCTACTTCTCGATCGTGCAGCTGCCGGACGTCGACAAGATCCCCGTGCAGCTGGGCGTCACCCACGCCGGCAACGGGGCCCTGCCCAGCGCGCCGGGCACGCTGCAGCACCTGGCCTTCCGGGCCGACACCGAGGAAGAGCTGCTGGCGATGCGCGACCGCATCCGCAGCCACGGGATCAACGTGCTGGGCCCCATCGACCACGGCATGTGCCGCTCGATCTACTTCGCCGGTCCCGACCAGATGACCCTGGAGGTCGCCGCGCCCGGCGAGCCGCTCGACGCCGCCCGCTGGGTCGACCCCGCCGTGCTGGCCAAGGCCGGGATCTCGCCCGACGAGGCCGAGCGCTTCAAGGCCCCCGCTCCCTATGACGGCCCCAGCCCCGTGCCTCAGCCGGCCTATGCCGACGACAAGCCGCACATGGCCTATCCGAAGAAGGCCTATCTGCAGATGTTGGCCGTGCCCGACGAGGTGATCACGGCGTCGGCTTCGTATGCGGAGCCGCCGGTGAAGGCGGGGGTCTGAACCCTAATCCTGTCATCCCGGGCGTAGCGAAGCGAAGACCGGGACCGCCGGAAGCGCCGCGTTCACGCGTCGGTCCCGGATCGGCGCGCTCCGCGCTTGTCCGGGATGACAGCTTAAGGGGTGTCGCTCTCCACGAACGCCTTCAGCCGGCCCAGCGTGTCGTCCCACTGGCGCGAGACGCCGTCGAGATAGGCGCGGGCCTCGTCGATCGTTTCCCGCCGCGCGGCGAAACGGCTCTCCCGACCGACCCGCAAGGACGCCACCAGGCCGGCGTCCTGCAGCACGTGCAGATGCTTGGTGATCGCCTGGCGGGTCAGGGCGGTGTCGGTCGACAGGGCCGCGATCGACCGCGCCTGGCCGTCGCCCAGCTTGCTGAGCAGCGCCAGGCGCGTGCGATCTCCCAGGGCCGCGAAGATCGGCGCCGGGTCGAGGACGGCGGCGCTAGGATTCAACATGGGCCTTGATGTTCTGGACCTGCTGCGTCCACCCCCCGTCGTTCATCCGGAAGGCCTCCTCGCGGCGATGGGCGGGGACCTTGTCGAAGCCGGACTCGATGACCGTCAGCCGCGTGCCGGCGCCGTTCGGCTCGAGCAGGAACTCGACCAGGGTCGGCTCTTCCTTGTCGTAGTCGACGTCGGGATCGACGCCATAGGGATGCCAGGTGAAGGCCAGGCGCTTAAGCGGCTCGATGGCCGTCACCTTGGCCTTCCACGTCACGTGCTCGTAGCCCGGATGGGTGATCCGGCCCCGCGCCTCCTGGCCGACGACGAACGGGGCCTCCAGGTCGACCTTGAACCAGGTCCCGAATTCCTTGTGGTCGCTGACGGCGCGCCAGACGCGCTCGACGGGCGCGTTCAGGTCGATGGTCTTCTCGATACGATCGGTCATGATGGCAACCTCCTGGTTGCCTATTCATGACTCCAGTAGATCAGATAGGCAACTCATTAGTTGCTAATGTCTTGTCATCCCGGGCGGAGCGAAGCGCAGACCCGGGACCGACGCCTGAGCTCAGCACTTTGGGTCGGTCCCGGATCGGCGCGCTTCGCGCTTGTCCGGGATGACAGCAATTAGGGGATCTAGTCCTTTTCTTCCGCCACCGGATCGGCCGCCGTGACCGCGCCGTCCTTGTTGGTGTCGTGGGTGACGAACATCCGCCAGCCCGAATATTCGAACTCGGCCGGGGTGATGCCGCCGCTCTTGTCGGTGTCGAGCACGCCGAAGCGGACCTCGGCCTGGCGGGTCTGGCGCACACGCTCCTCTTCCTTCTTCTCGGCCGTGTCGGTCGAGGCGGCCAGGCGCTTGGTCAGGCGGGCGGTGAACTCGCCGACATATTCGTCGTGCGACAGGGCGCCGTTCTTGTCGGCGTCGATGCCGGCGAACTGCTTCTCGCGGCCGGTCTTGAACTCTTCCTTGCTGACCGAGCCGTCGCCGTTGGCGTCCTGCTCCTTGATGAAGGTGTCGCGGGCGTGCGAGGCGGCGAAGGCGGGCGCGGCGACGGCGCAGAGCGCGGCGGCGGCCAGGAGGGCGATCTTGGTGTTCATCGGGCTGGTCTTTCTCAGCGCAGGGATTCGAAGGTCAGGGCGTAGGTGTAGGAGTGGCCGACCGGGTCGGCGGCCGTTGGGGCCACGCGGTGGCGGGCCTGGATCTGGTAGACGCCCGAGCGGGCGACCTTGACCGTGAACCGGCCCTGGTCGTCGCTGACCAGGTCGACCGTCGGGGTCTTGGCGTCGGCGTAGCGGTCGTCGCCGGCGTGCAGGGTAATGGCCTGGCCCTTCACGGGCTTGCCGTCGAACAGCACCACGAACTTGGCGTCCTGGCCGGTGAAGATGCTGCTGGGATGGGTGACGGGCACGAACTCCAGGCCCTTGCCGATGGGCGCCAGGGCCGCGGCGTTGGGCGCGCCGCGCGTGACGTAGACGTCGGCCAGGGTCAGGCTCTGCATGTCGACCGGGGTGGTTCCGGCCGGGGCCTTGCTGGGATCCTCCAGGAACTCCCACTCCCCCTTGACCAGCACAGCCTTGGCGGTGCGGCCGGTGCGCTGGCCGGTGGTGACGCGATAGGTGCCTGGCTTGTCGGTGGTCACTTCGACCAAGGCCAGTTCGCGCAGGTTGACTGCGGTCAGCGGGGTGCGCGCGCCGTCCGGCCCGACCACCGCCCAGGCGTCGGACTTCATCACCACCTCGGGGCTGAAGAAGCTTTCGGTGAACGAGCCCTGCACCGTCACCAGCTTGCGGTCGGTGACATCGAAGGTGCTGGGCAGCAGGTAGGGCGAGTGGGCCTGGGCCGCGCCGGCCAGGGTCCCGGCGAGGGCCGCGCCGATCGCAAAGGCGGCGAAGGATAGCGAACGGCGCATGGGCGGAATCTCCGGATGTGAGTGAAGCGTCGCCGAAAGCCTTATTGCTAGTGATTCTAAGAATCAATCTCATTTAGCTTGACCGAGCCGTTCGATGGCCGTAGCTCGACCCCAACGAGATGCGAATGGTTCGCATCTATAGAACCAGACCCGGGGGTCTTCGATGTCTCGCTCCAAGCTCGCCAAGCTCACCTGCTTCGCGGCCGCTTCCGCCACCGCCCTGCTCTGCGCCCAGGCGGCTTTCGCCGCTTCGGGCGCGGCCGACGCGGCGCCCAGCGCTGACGCCGCCGTCGAGCTCGACAAGGTGACGGTCACCGCCACCCGCTCGGAGAAGAAGCTGCAGGACGCCCCGGTCACCGCCAGCGTCATCTCCAGCGGGGAGATCGAGGACGGGCTGGTCAAGGACATCAAGGACCTGGTGCGCTTCGAGCCGGGCGTCTCGGTGCGCCGCGCGCCCGCCCGCTTCACGGCCGCCGGCGCCTCGACCGGCCGCGACGGCAACGCCGGATTCAACATCCGGGGCCTGGACGGCAACCGCGTGCTGACCCTGGTCGATGGCGTGCGCGTGCCCGACGGCTACGCCTTCGGCGCCCAGAACATGGGCCGTGGCGACTATGTGGACCTGGATGTGCTGAAGTCGGTCGAGATCGTGCGCGGCCCGGCCTCGGCCCTCTACGGCAGCGACGGCCTGGGCGGCTCGGTCAGCTTCTTCACCAAGGACCCGTCCGACCTGCTCAAGAACGGCAAGACCTTCAGTCTGCGCGGCCGGGTGGGCTACGCCTCGGCCGACGAGAGCTGGACCGAAAGCCTGATCGCCGCCGGCCAACAGGGGCGCTGGGAAGGCCTGATCGCCTACACTCGGCGCGACGGCGAAGGCCAGAAGACCGCGGGGACCAACGACTCCGCTAATATCGACCGCACCACCGCCAACCCCGAGGACAACCAGTCCAACGCCGTGCTGGCGCGGGTCGTCTACACCCTGAACGACCAGAACCGCTTCCGCCTGACCTATGACCATCTGGACAGCGACACCGACTGGACGGTGCTGAGCGCCATCGCCAAGCCGCCGGTGGCCGCGACCGGCGTGGTGGGCCTGACCGCCTTCGACCGCGTCGAGCGCGACCGCGTCAGCCTGGACCACCGCTTCACCGGCGGCCAGGGCGCGATCCGCTCGGCCACGACCACCCTCTACTACCAGAGCAGCACCACCCGGCAGTTCTCGGCCGAGGACCGCAGCACCGCCGCCGATCGCACCCGCGACGCCACCTTCGACAACGAAGTCTGGGGCGCGGCGCTGGAGTTGAAGAGCGAGGCGACGACGGGCGCCGTGACCCACAAGCTCGTCTGGGGCGGCGACGCCTCGATCACCCGCCAGGAGGGCGTGCGCGACGGCGCCGTCCCGCCGGCCGGCGAGACCTTCCCCACCCGCGCCTTCCCGACCACCGACTACACCCTGGCCGGCGCCTATGTGCAGGACGAGATCGCGGTCGGTCCGGTGACCTTCTATCCGGCCGTGCGCTTCGACCATTACAAGCTGGAGCCCAAGAACGACGCGCTCTACACGGCCAATGTTCCCGCCAGCCAAAGCGACTCCCACGTCTCGCCAAAGCTGGGCGTGGTGTGGAAGGCCACCGACCTGGTGACGATCTTCGCCAACGCCGCCGTCGGCTTCAAGGCCCCCTCGCCGTCTCAGGTCAACAACGGCTTCGCCAATCCCGTCTCGAACTACATGTCGGTCTCCAACCCCGACCTGAAGCCCGAGACGAGCGAGACCTTCGAGGTCGGCGTCCGCCTGAACCGCGCCCGCTGGAACGCCAGCGTCACCGGCTTCACCGGCAAGTACGACGACTTCATCGAGCAGGTGCAGGTGCGTGGCTCGTTCACCGCCGCCGATCCGGCCGTGTACCAGTACATCAACCTCTCCGAGGCCGAGATCAGCGGCGCCGAGGCCCGGGTGGCAGTCGAGCTGGGCGAAGGCTTTACCCTGCAAGGCGCGGCTTCCTATGCTCGCGGCGCATCGGAAACCAACGGCCGCAAGACCCCGCTGGCCTCGATCGATCCGGCCAAGCTGGTCGTAGGCCTCGGCTATCGCGATCCGGGCGGCCGGTTCGGCGGCGAGCTGAACGGCGTCCACGCCAACCGGCAGACGCCCGGTCGTTCGGGCTCCAGCTGCAGCCAGTTCGTCAACCCGATCACCCAGGCCGGTTCGGGCGCCACCGGTCCGCAATACTGCTGGATGCCCAAGGCGTTCACGGTGTTCGACCTGACCGCCTATGTGAACATCACCGACAACGTCACGCTGCGCGGCGGCGTCTTCAATATCACCGGCCAGACCTACGCCTGGTGGTCGGACGGGCGCGGCATCGCCAACGCCTCGCCGGTCAAGGACGCCTACACCCAGCCCGACCGCAACTACAGCGTCTCGCTGGCGGTGAAGTTCTAGAGATCCTCAAGCCGGGCCTTATCCCCTTCGGCCGGCTTGAAGCCCGGGCCGCGATCGTGTCGGCGATCGCGGCCCGTTTTTCGTTGGGTGCTCGCCTTTTGTGAGAGCCCTGTGAGAACTATGCGTTTGGCCCGGCCCCGCCGATCGACTACGACCCCTGCCATGACCGCCAAGACCGCCGCCGACCGCTACATCCTGATCCTGCAATGCCCCGACCGTAAGGGCGTGGTCGCCGCAGTGTCCGGCTTCCTGGCCGACAACGACGCCTCGATCGTCGAGAGCAGCCATTTCAACGACGGCCTGGCCGACCAGTTCTACATGCGCACGGTGTTCCGGCCGGACGGCGAGATGCCGGGGATCGACGACCTGCGCCGGGGCTTCGAGCTGATCGCCAAGCGCTTCGGCATGACCTGGGCCCTGCACGACGCGGGCGCCAAGCCCAAGGTGCTGATCGCCGTCTCCAGGTTCGGCCACTGCCTGTTCGACCTGCTGCACCGCTGGCGCGCCGGCCTGCTGCCGGTCGAGATCGTCGGGGTGGTGTCCAACCACGAGGACCTGCGCTCGTTCACCGAATGGAGCGGCCTGCCCTATTTCCACCTGCCCACCACCAAGGCCAACAAGGCCGAGCAGGAGGAAGCCTTCCTCAAGCTGGTCGACGACCTGGGCGTCGATCTGGTGGTTCTCGCCCGCTACATGCAGATCCTGTCGCCGGCCCTCTGCGCGCGGCTGTCGGGGCGGTGCATCAACATCCACCACTCGTTCCTGCCCAGCTTCAAGGGCGCCAAGCCCTATCATCAGGCCTTCGAGCGCGGCGTGAAGATCATCGGCGCCACGGCCCACTACGTCACGACCGACCTCGACGAAGGGCCGATCATCGAGCAGGGCGTCCACCGCGTGGACCACAGCCACACCCCCGAAGACCTGGTGACCCTGGGCCGCGACGTCGAATGCACCGTGCTGGCCCGCGCGGTGACCTGGCACGTCGAACACCGCGTGCTGATCGCCGGCGCCAAGACGGTGGTGTTCGACTAGACCGTACCTATATCCGAAGCTTCACCGAACAACGTTCGCGGCAAGCAGGGATACGGGATGGGCAAGATCGGACTCGCGGCGCTGTCGGCGCTGTTGCTGGGCGTTAGCCCCACACCCGCGTTGGCCGCCGAGCACTATACCGGTCCGATCATCGACACCCACGCCCACCTGCGCACCAACGACGGCAACGGCCTGTCGCCGGCCCATCCGCTCGGCACGGCGGCCTTGCGCGCCCTCGACCAGGCGGCCGGGGTCGAGAAGAGCGCGCTGATCGTCATCGTCCGCCCGGGCGACATGGCCGCCAGCCGCGCTCTGAACGATGCGGCGATCGCGGCGGCCAGGGCCGATCCCCAGCACTTCTACGCCATTGCCTCGGTGCATCCCGCCGACGGCGACGCGGCCCTGGTCGAGTTGGACCGCCTGGCCAAGCTGGGCGTGAAGGTGATCAAGCTGCATCCCAACACCCAGCGGTTCGACGTCGCCGACCCGGCCGTGGCCAGGGTGACGGCCAAGTGCGGCGAGTTGGGCATGGCCGTGCTGTTCGACAGCTTCAACCCGCTGGACGCCAACGAACTGGGCAAGCTGCTGATGCTGTCGCTGCAACAGCCCAAGACCAACTTCATCTTCGCCCACATGGGCTTCACCCAGTTCCGCGACACCCTGACCCTGGCCACGCTGAAGAAGCTGGGCATGGGCGGCAATGTCTGGCTCGACATCTCGGCCATCGGCACGGCCTATGCCGGCTCGCCGGTGCAGCCGGAGTTCGTCTGGACCTTGCGCCAACACGGCATGGACCATGTGCTGATGGGGTCGGACTGGCCGGTCGACACCCCCGCGACGGCGATCGCCGCCGYCCGCGCCCTGGGCCTGACGGCCGACGAGGAACGGCTGGTCCTGCATGACAACGCCGCCAAGCTGCTGGGACTGAAACCCTAGACCGCGACCAACCCGTTGGCCGCCGCCACCGGCAGCCACAGGACCAGGTCGGCGATCACCGCGCCGGTCTGGCGGCCGCTGGCCTGGGCGGCGCGGGCGGCGGCGGCGTGGACGTCGGCGCCGTCTTCTCCGAGAGCTTCCAGCCAGGCGTGACGCCAGGCCGGCAAGACGTGGACGGCGACGCGCCAGCGGCTGCGGGCGACGGCGACCGGGGTCTGGCATGGCGGCGGCGGGTCGATCGGGCCGCCCTGGTCGACGGCGGCCAGCACCGGTCCCGGATCGAAACCCAGGGTCAGCAATCGCACGCTGTCGGGACAACGCAGCCGCGCGCCGGGCGTCAGCAGCAGGTCGGCGCCGGGGGCTGGTCCGGCCAGGCGCTCCACGCCAGCCGCGCGCTGCGCCTCGGCCCGCGCCCGATCCAGCCGCGCGAAGTCGGCCGGCAGGGCCGACAGCGCGGCGGGCCCGTCGTCGCCGGGCGGCCGCGTGGCCTCCAGATAGTCCGCGAAGCCCGCGCCCAGGCCGTAGAGGCTGGCGTCGGTCGAGGGCCGCGCGGCGATGTATCCGGCCGCGAACAGCTCGAACACCTGCTCGCCGGCCAGGGCCTTCAGGCAGGGGAACTCCGCCGTCATGCATTCCATCAGCCGGGCGCGGTAGCCCCGGGCATAGAGGGTCAGGCGCTGGTCGGCGGTCAGGCGTTCATTGCCGACGATGACCCTGTCCAGGCCCGGCGGCGCGGCCCGCCCCAGGATCGCGCCCTGCATCCAGCGCTGTAGGTCGGCCAGGTCGGGCTCAACCATGGGCGCGGGCCGGCGTAGGGCGCGCGGCGGGCAGCCAGCCGTTCCGCGCCGCGCCCGCCTTGGCCAGCTCGGCCAGCAGGTCGGCCCAGGCGGGGATGTTGGCGTCCCATTCCAGCAGGGTCGAGACCCCGCCGGTCCGCGCCTGGACCTCGGCGTAGAGCGGCCAGACCGCGTCCGGCACCGGAGCGTCGTGGGTGTCCATCAGGTGCGTGCCGAAGTCGCTGGGCCCGGCCAGGTGGGTCTGCACGATCCGCTCGGCCGGAATGGCGGCGATATAGGCCGTCGGGTCGAAGCCGTGGTTGAAGGCGCTGACATGGACGTTGTTGACGTCCAGCAGCAGGCCGCAGTCCGCCGCCTCGGCCAGGCGGGCCAGGAACTCCCATTCGGGCATCTGCGAGACGTGGAATTCCAGGTAGCTGCTGGGATTCTCCAGGATCAGCGGCCGGCCCAGGCGGTCCTGCACGGCCTTCACCCGGTCGACCACGTGGGCCAGGGCCGCCTCGGTCAACGGCAGGGGCAAGAGGTCGTGGGTGTTGATCCCCGCCACCCCGGTCCAGCACAGGTGGTCCGAGATCCAGGCCGGCTTGATGCGGTCGGCCAGGGCCGCCAGCTTGTCCAGATAGCCTGAGTCCAGCGGGTCGGCGCCGCCGATCGACAGCGACACCCCGTGCATCACCACGGGCCGATGGGCCGCCACCACCTCGAGCACATGGGCGGCGTAGCCGGCGTGGTCGAGGAAGTTCTCGCTGATCACCTCGAACCAGTCGACGCCCCAGTCGGCGGGGGCGGTCGACATCAGGTGCGGGAAATGCGGCTCGCGCAGCCCCACCCCGTCGCCCAGGTTGGGCAGGCCGAGACGCGGGGCTGGTCGGGAACGGGCCATTAAGTCGACGGCGGGAAGACGAGGCGCAGGTTGTCCGGGGCCGGAGGATCGGCCGGAACCGTCTTGCCCCGGTTGGCCATCACCGCCTGGTAGGCGCGATAGGCCACGTCGTGCACCTTCTCGCCGCGGTCGTAGGTCATCGGTTCGCCGAACGCCACGGATTGCCAGCCGTCCTTGCCCTCGCTGCCCTTCTCGAAATCATAGAGCTGCATCTGGCCGAAGGCGGGGAACACCTGCGAGGCCGAGATCGGCACCGCGCAGCCACCGAACCCGCCGCACTTGTTGTCGCTGGGGGCCGAGTACAGCTTCTGGGGCGGCAGGCCGCAGCCGCCGCCGACAGGGGCGCCGGCCCCGCCGCGCACCGCCACCGCCGAGCCGCAGTTGCCGCCGCCGCCGATCGGCTGGACGAAGCCGCAGCCGCCCTGGGCGTGGCAGTTGTTGGACCCGCGGCAGGTGTGGAAGATCTCGACCGCGGCGCAGGTGTTGTCGCCCGTCCCGTCCAGGTCCAGCGCCTGGCACGAGTGGTACAGCTTGTTCGGCGTTGCCGGGTCCAGGCCGATCGACAGGTCGGGCGTCTGGCCCAGCACCGCCCAGGCGATCGACATCCGGTCGCCCGACCCCGCCATCGACGGGAACGGGAACAGCATCGGCCCAGTGGCCGGCGGGCTCCAGTAGTCGTTGAGCACCGTGGTCACCCCGGCGATCGCGCCGATCACCGCCTGGCTCAGCAGCGTGTGGCTCTCGGCCCGGGCGGCGGGTTCGTTCAGGGCGTTCAGCGCCGCCGCCAGCTCGTCGGGGGTCGGCAGCTTCAGGGGGTTGGACGGATCATAGTCCGGCCCCTGCAGTTCCTGGGCCGTCCAGACCTTGTTCGCCTCCAGCCACATCGGCCATGTGACGACCTGGGGCAGCAGGTCGGCCACCTTCTTGAACCGCTCGTAGTGGTCCATCGGATCGTTGTCCGACCGCGCCACGGCGTCGGCCGACGGGATCTGGGTTCCGGTGTCGTCATAGCTGGGATAGTCGGCGCGCAGGGCGGTGTTCGACGGCTGGTACTTGGGCTTGACCGCCTGCAACAGCTGGGGCCGCCGCTGGATCTCGCTGCCCTCGCCCTGGTCGGTGATGGCGTCCATCATCGAGATCATCTGCTCGAAGGCGATGGCCTGGTCGGTGGTGGCGATCGTGGTCTCGAAACCCATGAACTCGCGCATCGGGTGGCCGGGCGAGGAGAAGTTGTTGAACAGGTCGTTCTGCACGGCGCTGGCCGTGAACATCTCGTCCCACAGCGTCGTGCCATCGCTGTAGGTCAGGCTCAGATAGTCGTAGTAGCACTGGTACATCCAGCCGATGGTGCCGAACGGCGGCAGGGGATCGTCGGTCGTCCAGTCGGCGAACGGCGCGGCGGGGAAGTAGTCCTTCTCCTTGCCCGGCTTGATGTTGGCGCGGGCGTCGGCCTCGGGCTGCTCGATGGCGATGAACAACCGCAGCAGGGTGTCGGACAGGGGCCCGACATTCACCGGCACGTCCTCGTGGTGGATCGTGTCCTTCAGGTCGATGATGTTGGGGATGATGCTCTTGGCCGGGCCGTAGCAGGTCCAGCCGTGGCGATCGTCCTGCAGGGCGGTGTCGGTGAAGCGGGGACTGACGCCCAGCACCGTGGCCATGTTGGCGGCCATCTGCAGGTGCAGCATCTCCTGGATGAACACCGAGAACACCAGGTTGAAGGCCTGCTCGTTGGCGGTGACCGGGTTGGCCGAGGTCTTGGAGCCGGGCCACAGCCGGCCCTTGTAGAAGGCGTTCCCCTGCCCCGTGATCGCGTGCATGCCCTGGATCGAATAGAGGCTGGTCATGTAGAGCGGGATCGTGAACAGCTCGACGTCGACCGCCGCCTGGGCGATCAGCCGCAAGGCCGTCCTGTCGGTGTTCTTGAGCGCGGGATCGCGCGGCGCCTGAGCGCTGGCGCTGAGGGTGCGGGTCACGGCGTCCTCCGAGCTATTCCGGCGAACGCCCGTCGAGGGGCGGCCGGCGCAACCGGGACGACTCGACCCGATCGGACATCATCTTAGGTTGTGATACGCCCAGATCAACACTCAAGATTGATCTGGGCGCGAAGTCGCTACAGCAGGATGTCCGACGCGGCGAGCGTGCCGGTGACCTTCAGGGCGATCACGAAGTCGGCCACCCCGTCGCCGTTCACGTCGCCCGAGACGTGGTAGTAGCCCGAGGCGTCCGGGGCGGCGATGATCAGCTGGCCCGCCACGCTGGAGAAGCTGGTCACCACCGAGAAGGCGTCGTTGGCGCCCGTGCCGGAATTGGCGTCGATGCCGGTCAGGTCCAGCTTGTCGGCCTCGGCGCCGCTGAAGTCGAAGATCAGGTCCTGGGCGAACGGCGCGCTGTCGGCCGGAGCGGTGTAGACGAAGCTGTCCGCCCCCGCGCCGCCCAGCATGAAGTCGGCCCCGCCGGCCCCGGTCAGGGTGTCGTTCCCGTCCATGCCGTACAGGATGTCGTTGCCCGCGCCGGCGACCAGGGTGTCGGCGATGTTGGCGCCGGTGCCGTCGCCGACCATCACGAAGGACTGGGTGGCGCCGCCGCTGGCGATCACGTCGGTGGCCTTCAGCGAGGTGCCCGAGACGGTGATCACCGACTGGAAGTTCCCGCCGGCGTCGGGCGCCGAGTAGATGAAGGTCGTTCCGGCATAGTGCGCGATGGTGACCTTGCCGCCGTCGATCGCCGAGATGTCGATCTTGTCTTGGTTGGAGGTGAAGTCGATGACGCTGTCGTAGGCGCTGAAGTTCGAGTTCGAGATCGAGTCGTAGCGGAAGGTGTCATGCGCGGCGCCGCCGTACATGATGTCGGCGCCGTCGCCGCCGGTCAGGGTGGAGTCGGTCGCGCCGCCGACCAGGACGTCGTCCCCGCTGCCGCCCGCCAGGCTGTCGCTGCTGACGCCGGCGCCGCCATGGCTTCCGTCGTCGCCGAACATCGAGAACTTGACGCCGTTGCTGACGATCAGGTCCGAGGTCCTGATGTCGCCGAAGACCTGGATGACGCTCGAGTTTCCGGGGGCGCCGAAATAGATGAAGGTGCTCGCGCCGAAGCGCGCCAGGATGACGATGCCGTCGTCGGCCGCCCTGAGGTCCAGCTTGTCCTGGCCGGTCTGGAAGTCGGTGATCACGTCCCAGTGCAGGATGGGCGAGTCGTTGTCGTCGTAGACGAAGGTGTCGAGCCCCGCTCCGCCGGTCAGGATGTCGCCGCCGCCGTAGCCGCGGATGGTGTCGTTGCCGCCCGAGCCGTTGATGACGTCGGCGGCCAGGCCGCCCGTCAGGACGTCCGCGCCGGCCGACCCGTTCAGCGTGAACCCGTGCCCGCCCCAGCCGGTGACGATGTCGCTGACCTCCAGGCCCAGGCCCAGGAACTTGATCTGGCCTTCCGCCGTACCGTCGCCGTCCTGGTCGATCAACAGGGTCTTGTCGGTCCCGTCGGTGTTCAGGGTCAGCTTGCTGGAGTGGTTCAGCAACGGCACGAGCCGGAGTGAATCAACGTCGTGGGTGAAGTCGGTGATGGTGTCGAAGGCGGCGATGGTGCTGTCGCCGATGGCCTCGTAGGCGAACAGATCCGTTCCGCCGCCGCCCGTGATGGTGTCGGCCCCGCCCTTGCCCGTCAGATTGTTGGCCGAGGCGTTGCCGATCAGGATGTTGGCGTTGGCGTCGCCGGTCTCCGAGCCGGTGACGGTCACCGTCAGCTGGGCCGTCGCCGAGGCGCCGGAAGGATCCTTGATCGTGTAGTCGAACTTGTCGGTCACCACCTGGCCGACGACCAGACCTTCGTAGTCGGCCTTGTAGGTGTACGTGCCGTCCGGATTGATCGTCAGCTTGCCGTAGGCGCCGTTCACCACCGTGCCGCCGGCCACGACGGCCTGGTCGACGTGGGTGGTGTTGAAGGCGACGTTGGTCACCGTCAGCGTGCCCAGCGCGTTGTCGATGTCGCCGTCATTGGTGCGGACCGAGTCCACGGTGGTGGTCAGACGCTGGGTCACGGACTTGGCGTCGTTGGCGGCGGTGGGCGCGTCGTTGACGTTGGCGACCGCCGCGGTGGCGGCGCTGGTCTTGCTCTCCGCCGTGCTGCGCTGGTCGGTGTAGCCGACCACCACGCGGATGGTCGCGCCGACGTCGGTGTCGCCCAGGGTGTAGGTCGCCTGGTCGGTTCCGACATTGACGAAGCCGCTGCCGGCGTTGCGCTGCCACTGGTAGTGCAACGGACCCAGGCCATCGGCGTCGGCCAGGGTCGAGACGTTGGCGGTCAGGACCTGGTCTTCGGCGACCGTGCCGGCGATCGTCACCGTGCCGGTCGGCAGGTCGTTGACATTGGCCACAGCCGCGGTCGCGCCGCTGGTTTCGCTTTCGAGCACGCCCTGGCCGTCGGTGAAGCTGACGGTCACGCGGATCATGGCGCCGACATCGGCGTCGCCCAGGGTGTAGGTCGCCTGGTCGGTTCCGACGTTGACGAAGCCGCTGCCGCTGTTGCGCTGCCACTGGTAGTGCAGCGTGCCCAGGCCGGCGGGATCGGCCAGGGCCGAGGTGTTGGCGGTCAGGACCTGGTCCTCGGTCACCGTGCCGGTGATCGTCACCGCTCCAGTGTGCGGACCATTGGCGGGAAGGATCGTCGAGGTGGCGGCGCTGGTCGCCGACTCCGCCGTGCCGTGGCCGTCCGTATAGCTGGTCACAGCCCGGATCACGGCGCCGAGGTCGGCGCCGACGAGCGTGTAGGTCGACTGGTCGGTCCCGATATTGACGAAGCCCGCACCGGAGTCGCGCTGCCACTGGTAGTGCAGCGTGCCCAGCCCGTCGACGTCGGCCAGGGTCGAGGCCACGGTCAGGACCTGGCCCACGTTCACGGCGCCCGTGATCGAGACGCCGCCGGTGTGCGGGTCGTTGACGTTGGCGATCGCCGCGGTGGAGGCGCTGGTCGCCGACTCCGCGAAGCCCTGGCCGTCGGTGTAGCTGACCACCACGCGCACGATCCCGCCGACGTCGGCGTCGCCCAGGGTGTAGGTCGCCTGGTCCGCGCCGACATTGACGAAGCCCGAACCGACGTCGCGCTGCCACTGGTAGTGCAACGTGCCCAGGCCGTCGACGTCGGCCAGGGTCGAGGCGGCGGTGAGGACCTGGTCCTCGGTCGCCGTACCGGTGATCGACGCGCCGCCGGTGTGCGGGTCGTTGACCCCGGCGATGGCGGCCGCGGCCGACGAGGTCACCGCTTCGGCCGTGCCTTGGCCGTCGACATAGGACACCACCACGCGAACCGTGCCGCCCACGTCGGCGTCGCCCAGGGTGTAGGTCGCCTGGTCGGTTCCGACATTGACGAAGCCGCTGCCGGTGTTGCGCTGCCACTGGTAGTGCAGCGTGCCCAGGCCGTCGACGTCGACCAGTGACGCCGTGCTGGCCGTCAGGACCTGGTTCTCGGTCGTTGTGCCGGTGACGCTGACGCCGCCGGTCGGGGCGTCATTGACGTTGGAGATGCTCGCCGTGGAGGCGCTGGTCGCCAACTCGGAGAAGCCCTGCTGGTCGGTGTAGCTGATCACCACCCGGACGATGCCGCCCACGTCGGAGTCGCTCAGGGTGTAGGTCGCCTGGTCGGTCCCGACATTGACGAAGCCCGAACCGACGTCGTGCTGCCACTGGTAGTGCAGCGTGCCCAGGCCGTCGATGTCGGCCAGGGTCGAGGTGGCGGTGAGGACCTGGTTCTCGGTCGGCGTGCCGGTGATGCCGGCGCCGCCGGTGTGGGGATCGTTGACCCCGGCGATGGCCGTGGTCGCCGCGCTGGTGACCGCTTCGGCCGTGCCCTGCTGGTCGACATAGGCGACCACCACGCGGATCGTGCCGCCGACATCGGCGTCGCCCAGGGTGTAGGTCGCCTGGTCGGTCCCGACATTGACGAAGCCGGAGCCGGTGTTGCGCTGCCACTGGTAGTGCAGCGTGCCCAGGCCGTCGACGTCGACCAGTGACGCCGTGCTGGCCGTCAGGACCTGGTTCTCGGTCGTCGTGCCCGTGATCGAGACGCCGCCCGTCGGGGCGTCGTTGACGTTGGAGATGCTCGCCGTGGAGGCGCTGGTCGCCGACTCGGAGAAGCCCTGGCCGTCGGTGTAGCTGATCACCACCCGGACGATGCCGCCGACGTCGGAGTCGCTCAGGGTGTAGGTCGCCTGGTCGGTCCCGACATTGACGAAGCCGCCGCCGACGTCGTGCTGCCACTGGTAGTGCAGCGTGCCCAGGCCGTCGATGTCGGCCAGGGTCGAGACCGCCGTCAGGACCTGGTCCTCGGTCGCCGTGCCGGTGATGCCGGCGCCGCCGGTGTGGGCGTCGTTGACTCCGGCGATGGCCGCGGTGGCCGCGCTGGTGACGCTGTTGGCGAAGCCCTGGCCGTCGGTGTAGCTGACCACCACCCGCACGATCCCGCCGACATCGGCGTCGCCCAGGGTGTAGGTCGCCTGGTCGGCCGCGCCGGTGCTGACGAAGCCCGAACCGGTGTTGCGCTGCCAGTCATAGTGCAGCGTGCCCAGGCCGTCGGAGTCCGCCAGGGTGGCGGTGTTGGCGGTCAGGACCTGGTTCTCGGTCGGCGTGCCGGTGATCGACGCGCCGCCGGTCGGGGCGTCATTGGTCGCCGAGATCGCGGCGGTGGACGCGCTGGTCGCCGATTCCGCCGTGCCCTGGTCGTCGGTGTAGCTGATGACCACGCGGACCACGCCGTCGATGTCCCCGTCGCCCAGGGTGTAGGTCGCCTGGTCGGCGCCGACATTGACGTAGCCGCCGCCGACGTCGTGCTGCCACTGGTAGTGCAGCGTGCCCAGGCCGTCGTTGTCGGCCAGGGTCGAGACAGCGGTCAGGACCTGGTCCTCGGCCGCCGTGCCGGTGATGCCGGCGCCGCCGGTGTGCGGATCGTTGACGTTGGCGATGCTCGCCGTGGAGGCGCTGGTCGCCGACTCGGAGAAGCCCTGGCCGTCGGTGTAGCTGATCACCACCCGGACGATGCCGCCGACGTCGGAGTCGCCGAGCGTGTAGGTCGCCTGGTCGGTGCCGACATTGACGTAGCCGCCGCCGACGTCGTGCTGCCACTGATAGTGCAGCGTGCCCAGGCCGTCGATGTCGGCCAGGGTCGAGACCGCCGTCAGGACCTGGTCCTCGGTCGCCGTGCCGGTGATGCTGGCCCCGCCCGTGTGCGGATCGTTGACCCCGGCGATGGCCGTGGTCGCCGCGCTGGTCAGCGCCTCGGCCGTGCCCTGGCCGTCGGTGTAGCTGACCACCACGCGGATCGTGCCGCCGACATCGGCGTCGCCCAGGGTATAGGTCGCCTGGTCGGTTCCGACGTTGACGAAACCGCTGCCGGTGTTGCGCTGCCACTGGTAGTGCAGCGTGCCCAGGCCGTCGGCGTCGACCAAGGACCCGGTGTTGGCCGTCAGCACCTGGTTTTCGGTCTTGGCGCCGGTGATCGAGACGCCGCCCGTGGGGACGTCATTGACGTGGGTGATGCTCGCCGTGGAGGCGCTGGTCGCCGACTCGGAGAAGCCCTGGCCGTCGGTGTAGCTGATCACCACCCGGACAATGCCGCCGACGTCGGCGTCGCCCAGGGTGTAGGTCGACTGGTCGGCCCCGACATTGACGAAGCCCGCGCCCACGTCGTGCTGCCACGTGTAGTGCAGCGTGCCCAGGCCGTCGACGTCGGCCAGGGTCGACACCGCGGTCAGCACCTGGTCCTCGGTCGCCGTGCCGGTGACGCTGGCGCCGCCGGTGTGCGGGTCGTTGACCGCGACGATCGCGGCGCTGGTCGCGCTGGTGACGCTGTTGGCGAAGCCCTGCAGGTCGGTGTAGCTGACCACGACGCGGACCACGCCGCCGACGTCGCCGTCGCCCAGGGTATAGGTCGCCTGGTCGGTTCCGACATTGACGAAGCCGGAACCGGTGTTGCGCTGCCACTGGTAGTGCAGCGTGCCCAGCCCGTCGGCGTCCGCCAGGGCGGAGGTGTCCGCCGTCAGGACCTGGTTCTCGGTGGTCGTGCCGGTGATCGACGCGTTGCCGGTCGGGGCGTCGTTGACGGCCGCGATCGCCGCGGTCGCCGCGCTGGTCGCCGATTCCACCGTGCCGCCGGCGTCGGTGTAGTAGATGATCGTGCGGACCACGCCGCCGACGTCGGCGTCGGTCAGGGTGTAGGTCGCCTGGTCGGCGCCGACATTGACGTAGCCGCCGCCGACGTCGTGCTGCCACTGGTAGTGCAGCGTGCCCAGGCCGTCCGGGTCGACTATGGTCGAGACCGCGGTCAGGACCTGGTCCTCGGCCGCCGTGCCGGTGATGCTGGCGCCGCCGGTGTGGGCGTCGTTCTGGGCGGTGATGTTGACCACCACCGAGCCGCCGTTCGCCAGGGCTCCGCCGGTTCCCTGGCCGCCACCGTCGTTGAGGCTGTAGTTCAGCGTCACCGAAGCGGGCGGCGCGTCGCTGGTGTTCTGGTATCCGATGTGCTGGATGACGTCGTTGACCAGCGCCGTCGTCGCCGTCGCGGCCGAGCTGGTGAAGGTGATCGTCAGCACGTTGCCGATGATGATGGCGGTCCCGAACGTCAGGCCACCGACCCGCAGCTCACTGGTTGGGACGTCGACCGTGAACAGCCCGCCGCTGAACAGACCAAAGAGGTCGGCGGCGTTGGGCGAGGCGCGCTGGACCGTGAAGGTGGCCCCGGCATAGTCGCCGGCGCCGCCGTTGCGGGCGTCGAGATCGACGTCCGACACGGTCAGCGTGCCGAGCAGGCTCGTCATCGATTGTTCGAAGGCGCCGACCGTCGTCGCGCTGGCCGGGACCATGGGCGCGTCGTTCACGGCCGTGATGCTGGTGCTCAGGTCGATGCTGGCGTCGCTGAACCGGGTCTGGCCGCCGTTGACGCTGACGTCCAGGGTCGCGCCGGTCGTGACCGCGCCGCCGGAATTGTCGATCAGATAGGCCGTCAGGGCCGGGACCGCGCCGTTGAAATTGGCGGCGGGCAGGAAGCGGACCAGGGTTCCGGCCGCCAGCACCAGGGCCGAGCCCTCGCTGGGCGAGCCGATCGTGGTCCAGGCGCCGTTGAAGTACTGCCAGACACCCTGCGTCGAGGCCGCGTTGCCGGTGATCGCCACGCCGGCCAGGCCGTCGCTGTCGGGATCGGTGAAGTGCGACGTGAACAGGCTCGAGACGCTGGCGCCCGCGGGCGCGGCGGTGTCTTCGGCGACCGACGCCAGGGTGGCCGAACCGCTGGCGACCGGCGCGTCGTTGGTCGCCGTGACCGTGATGCCCAGCGTCAGGGCGGCGCTGTAGGGCGTGCTGCCGCCGGTCGTGGTGAGGTCCGGAGTGGCGCCGGTGGTCACCGCGCCGGACGAGTTGTCGATCATCGAGACGACCAGCGTCGGCGGCGTGCCGGAATAGTCGGCCGCCGGCACGAAGCGCACCAGGGTGCTGGCGTCCAGCACGAAGGCGCTCGAGGCCGAGACGGCCGGCAGGTCGTGCCAGGCCCCGGCGTCGAAGTACTGGTAGACGCCCTGGGCGGCGGTCGCCGAGTTGCCCGTCACCGCCACGCCGGCCAGGGTGTTGGCCGACGAACCGCCGGACACCTGGTCCTTGGCGTCGGAGAAGTGGCTGGTGAACAGCGACGACACCGTCTCGCCGGCGCCGGGCGCGGAGTCCTCGCCGATGGTCGCCAGGCTGACGGCCGAACCGCCCGTGACGGTCGGGGCGTCGTTGACCGCGGTGACGGCATGGCTGAGCACCACCGTGCCGGTGCTGTACTGGGTCGACCCGCCGCTGGTGGTGGTGTTGACGACCACGCCGTTGGTCAGGGCGCCGCTCGAGGCGTCGACCAGCCTGACCGTCAGGGTCGGCGCCGGCCCGTTGAAGTCGGTGGCCGGCAGGAAGCGGATCGGGGCCGTGGCGGCGAGCGTCACCGCCGCGGCGGTCGAGGCCGCGCCGATGTTCACCCAGGTCGAGCCGTTATAGTACTGCCATTGGCCCGTACCGGCGGAGGAGCCGTTGGCGGTCACCGCCACGCCGGCGAAGGTGTCGGTGTCGGGGTCGCTGTACTGGCCGCTGAACAGGGTCGAGACCGTGTTGGTCAGGGCCGCGTTGGCCACCTCCTCGTTGGTCGCGCCCAGGACCTCGGTGCCGTCGCCGGCCACGACCGGCGCGTCGTTCACGCCGATGATGGTGATGGTGTAGCCGTCGGTGTCGCTCTGCGCGCCGCCGGTGCCGGTGGCCCCGCCGTCGCTGGTGACGACGGTCAGGGTGTCGGTGCCGCTGACGTTGGTGTTGCCGTGGAACAGCAGGCCGTTGCTGGCCGCCAGGGTGGTGTTGATCGCGTTGATCGTGCCCGTGACGGTCACCGAGCCGGTGCCGTTGCCGGTGATGTTGCCCGCCGTCAGGCCGCTGGCGACGTTGGTCCGCAGGGTCAGTATGCCCTTGGTCACGCTCAGGGTGACCGTCATCGTCGCCGAGGCCGGATTGGCGTCGACGTCGCTGACCTGCAGACCGGTGACGGCGATATCGGCGTTCTCGTTGCCGGTGGCGCTGGAGACCGTGCCGTTGACCGGCGCGTCGTTGACCGCCGAGAGGTTGAGCGTGCTCGTGGTGCTGTTGACCGACCCGGCCAGCACGCCCTGCGTGCCGTCGTTGATCGTCCAGGTGAGGGTGCGCGAGGTGTTGGCGCCGTAGTTCGTCGGGTTGTCGCCCGTCGCCCAGTAGACGAGTCCCGCCATCGCGGTCTGGTAGTGGGCGAAGGTGTCGTAGCCGCTCAGCGTCAGGGTTTCGCTCGCCGCGTTCCAGCTGATCGTGATGCTGGTGCCGGCGATCGTGCCCGAGATCTGCTTGCTGGCGCTGTAGCCGAGATGATCGTCGGCCGTGCTGTTCTCGTTGGACGAGAACGTGCCGCCGGTGATCTGAACCGTGGCGCCGGTCAGGTAGCCGCCGTCGGTGTCGGTGATCGTGGGCGAGCCGGTCAGCAGGGTGGTCGTGGCTCCCTGCTCGGTCGTGGCCGTGGCCGTGCCGCTGACGCTCAGGGCCGCCAGGTCGACGAAGGTCATGCCCTCGGTGACGGCGCCGTTGACGGTGAGGCCCGGATTGATCGTGCGGATCAGCGAGGCGGTGGTCCCGGCGCCGTCCAGCTGGAAGACGTAGATCCTGTTGTCGGCGGCGCCGGGACTGGCCTCGGAGCTCTCGAGATAGATCTGGCGCGTGCTCTGATCGAACGCCATGTCGCCGCCGTAGTAGACGTTGGCGGGCAGGCCGGTCAGCGTCACCTTGGTGGCGGTGGCGCCCGTCGCGTTCTCGCTGACGTACCAGAGGGCGTTGTCGTTGGCGTCGTAGTTGACGTTGGGCGAGGGACTGCGCGAGCGGGTCGTGAAATAGACCAGGTCGGTGGTCTCATCGACCTCGACGTCCATGATCTGGCCGTTGCTCAGGTCCACCGGGAACTGGGCGACGGTGAGCATGTTGGTGGCGACGTTCGGGCTGGACAGATCGATGCGGAACAGCCCCGACGTCAGACCGTCGACCGCCTCGGTGTAGAACATCCGGTTGATCGAATAGTCGATGGCGAAGTCGAACGGGTCGAGAATCTTGCTGCCGCCCGCGTCCGCCCGGTTGTCGGTGTTGGCCGTGGTCAGGAAGCCGGTGTCGGTGACCGCGCCCGTCGAAGGGTCGTAGGTGTAGACCTTGATGCCGGTGATGGCGCCGTTCGTTCCGAGGCCGTCCTGGACGCCGACATAAATCTTATGGTTGATCGCATCGACTTCGATGGTGTTGACGATCAGGCCGTCGGCGAAGTCGACCACGATGACCGGGGCCGCCCCGCCCCCGATGGTCCCCCGCACCAGATAGGCGGTGTCGTTCTGCGGCGCCGGGGCGTTGGTGATCGCGAAATAGAAGCCGGCCGCGGTGTCGACACCGACGTCGGCGGTGAACGAGCTGATGAAATCGTCATCGCCCGTGCCCGCCCCGCCGTTGTCGTTGACGATGGTGCTGGTGGTGCCGTCGTCGTTGATCCGCACCAGACGGGTTTCGGCGTCGCCGCCCTCGGTCAGGTACCACAGTTGCCCGGAAAACGGCATGAATTCAACCCCTTGCCTCGGACAAACGGCACGCCAGCCGACGCGCACGCAGTGCCCCGGGACGCCCGCCCCGTATGAAATCGATGAAGAGGGAACTGCGGGCGCGCACGTCGTGCGGCTCACTGTGGGAGACGGAAATCCGCGCGTGCGAAACGTCTTTTTTCGCGGCCGCCCCTCACTCCCCCCTTGCTCTAGTCAAACCTTAAACGCAACCTTAACGAGGAGTCCAGGGGTTCACAAGTAAACATACGCAGATCAGCGAACATCGTTCGCCTACCTGTTGTGCAGCTCAGGATAGTGAGATACGAGAGAGTCAATCGCGGGGCGGGGGCGCCTATTCTTGATCAAGGTTAAGACGCGAGCGCGACCTAAGGTTTAGTTTGCCTGGTCGCGACTTCAAGCTTGGGCTTCGAAGACTTCTGGGAGCGAGGGAGACAACAATGACCGAGCCTTATCTTGGCGAAATCCGCATGTTCGGGGGCAACTTCGCGCCCAGGGGATGGGTGATGTGCGACGGCCAACTGCTGTCGATCGCCGAGAACGACACGTTGTACGTGCTGCTGGGCACCACCTACGGCGGCGATGGGCAAAACACGTTCGGCGTGCCCGACCTGCGCGGCCGCGTTCCGACGCACCAGGGTTCGAGGAGCGGTCAGACCTATATGATAGGCCAGCTGGCCGGCAGCGAGTCCGTCACCCTGAACCCCAGCCAGTTGCCGTCGCACACCCATCCGACCTACGCGGTCTCGGTGGCGGGCGCGGTGGCCGTCCCGACCGCGGCGACGATGATTTCCGACCAGGGCCCGGCCGGCCAGAACATCAGCGCCTACGCGCCCTACAACGCGGCGAACGAGCAGATCGCCTTGTCGGCCAACTCGACCTCGCTCGCCGGCGGCAACCAGCCCCACAACAACATGCAGCCCTATGTGGGCGTCAATTTCATCCTCGCGATCGCCGGCATCTTTCCGCCCCAGAACTGAGGCCCTTCCGCCCGAAGACCCTTTGGAGACTCAAAGACATGAGTGATCAATTCCTGGCGGAAATCCGCATGTTCGGCTTCGGCTTCGCCCCCTACGGCTGGGCGCTGTGCAACGGCCAGATCATGCCGATCCAGCAAAACACCGCCTTGTTCTCGCTGCTCGGCACCACGTTCGGCGGCAACGGCACCTCCAACTTCGGCCTGCCCAATCTGATGGGCAGCATCCCGCTGCACGTCGGGCGCAACCAGCCCGGACCCGGCCTCAGCGTCTACGACCTGGGGGAGATGGGCGGCTCGACCAGCGTGACGATCCTGGACGCCGAGATGGCGGCGCACAGCCACTCGCCGATGGTGACCACGGTCCCCGGAACCGTCACGACCTCGGCCAACAACCAGCCGGCCAGGGCCTATACCGGCAATCTCCAAGGCAACACCCAGGGCCTGCGCTACGCCAACGTCGCCGCCCCGGTCACGCAGCTGCCGATCCAGACCATGACCGCCGTCGGCGGCAGCCAGCCCCACAACAACGTCATGCCGACGCTGTTCGTGAACTACTGCATCGCCCTGCAGGGCGCCTTCCCGGCTCGCAACTGATCCGCCGCGACGAACACGAGGAGCAAAACTCATGACGATGCAATATATCGGCGAAGTGCGGATCATGGCCTTCAACTATCCCCCCAAATATTGGGCGGTGTGCAACGGCCAGACACTGTCGATCCAACAGAACCAGGCGCTGTTCTCGTTGCTGGGCACCACCTACGGCGGCAACGGGGTGAACACCTTCCAGCTGCCGAACCTGCAGACGATGGTCCCGGGCCACATGTCCTCGACCTATCCCCTGGGCGCGATCGCCGGCGAGTACAGCCACACGCTGCTGCTGACCGAAATCCCGCAGCACGTGCACTTCCTGAAGGTCGACGCCACCGCGGCCGGCGGGAGCAACGTGTCCGCCGCCCAGGCGGGCTACGCCTTCGGCCAGAACAGCAGCAGCGCCAGCACGGGCGATCCTCCGCCGTTCAACACCTACAGCACCGCGACGACGCCCGTGGCGCCCCTGGCCCCCCAGGCGATGGGAAACGCGGGCGGCAGCCAGCCGCACGAGAACCGCCAGCCGTTCCTGACGCTGAACATCTGCATCGCCCTGCAGGGGATCTTCCCGTCGCGGAACTAGGTTTGGATTTATGGCGTGGCTTCAGTTGAACACGGCCTGATAGTCCTGCCGCTCTCGCGCGGGCGTGTGGACCGGGATCAGGTACAGGTCATAGGCGGTTCCGTCCTCGCGCGCGATCGTATGCATGCCCTCGGCGAGCACATCGCCGGGGGGACCGCTGAAGATCAGGACGAACGGCTCGAAAGCCGGATCTCCGTGACCCGGCTGGCTCGCGAGCCGCTCGACCTCCGTCAGCGACAGGACATGACGGCCGCCCTCGACGCGGAACGACGTCCCCAGGTGCGGGGCGAAGGTGTCGGCGGTCAGGGCGACGAACTCGGCGGCCATGGAATCCCTCGGGTCAGAATCGAAGCGCGGCCATTATGACGACCTCGCCACCTGGACGGGAAGAGCCTGTCGCATCGCGCCCCGGTCACGCAAGTCCGGTCCGGTTCGCCCTGCGCCCCGAGGTCGAGGCTGACGCGCCCTTCCGCCTGGCGCTGTTCCGCGCCTCGCGCGGGCCGGGCTGGGACCAGATCCCCCTGCCCGCCGACATGCTGACCAAGATCATGGAGCAGCAGTTCCACGCCCAGACCCAGGGCTATCGCGCGGCCTATCCCCAGGCGCGGCTCGAGATCGTCACCGTCGACGCCGCGCCGGTCGGGCGGCTGGCCACCGACCGGGGCGCGGGCGCCATGCACCTGATCGACATCGCGCTGATCCCAGAACGGCGCGGCCAGGGGATCGGCGGGGCGATCCTGCGCGCGCTGATCGACGAGGCGGCCGCCGCCGGCGCGCCGCTGATCCTGCAGGTGGCCCGCGACAACCTCGCGGCCCAGCGGCTGTATCATCGCCAGGGCTTCGTCATGACGGAGGCGAACGACACCCACCTGACCCTGCGCCGGCCCGCCCCGCCTTCGACTCCAGGGGACGCGGCTTGACCCGGATCGCCGTGGTCGGCTGCGGCGCCTGGGGCCGGAACCTGATCCGGACCTGCGCCGAGCTGAACGTGCTGGGCGCGGTGATCGACACCGACGCCGCGGTCGCCGGGCGAGAGGCCGCGGCCTGGAACGTCCCCGCCCTCCCCCTGGCCCAGGCCCTGGACGACGCCCGACTGGACGCGATGATCATCGCCGCCCCCGCCCCGGTCCACGCCGCGCTTAGCCGCCTGGCCCTGGACCACGGCAAGGACGTCTTCGTCGAGAAGCCCCTGGCCTCCGACCTGGCCGAGGCCGAGGCCCTGGCCGCCCATGTCGCGCGGTCGGACCGGGTGTTCATGATCGGCCACCTGCTGCGCCACCATCCGGCGTTCGAGGCCCTGGCGGCGATCGTCGCGCGCGGCGAGATCGGGGCCCTGCGCTACATCACCGCCTCGCGGCTGAGCCTGGGCCGGGTGCGCACGCACGAGAACGCCTTTCTCAGCCTCTCGCCCCACGACGTCTCGATGATCCTGGCCCTGGCCGACGCCGCGCCGACCAGCGTGGCGGCGACCGGCCGGGCCTTCGTCACGCCCGGTGTCGCCGACGAGGTCCACGCCGATCTCGGCTTTGCCGGCGGTCTCCACGCCCACATCGCCGCCGGCTGGCTCAGCCCGTTCAAGGAGCAGAAGCTGGTGGTGGTCGGCGAGACCGGGGCCCTGGTGTTCGACGACGTCCGTCCCTGGCCGGAAAAGCTGATGCGGCGCGACCAGGCCGTGAGCCTGACGGCCGCCGGGCCGGTCGCCGCTGGAGGCGAGCCCCGCTTCGTCGATCTGCTTGCCGAGCCGCCCCTGACCAGAGAAATCCGCCACTTCGTCGAGTGTTGCCAGACCAGAAACGCGCCTTTGACGGGTATCGATGAAGGTTTTCGCGTACAACGGGTGCTTGAGCAGGTTCAATACCAATTGAACCATTGCCTCGATCAGCTTCGGACCTAGTCAGCGATCGGGATCATCTTGCGACAACTCGCATAACGCCGTTCCAAGACTTTCTCATATATAGTAAAGGCACTCTTGTCGGATAAGACTAGGGTAAATACCTTTCAGAACTCAGCAAATATACCCGAGACAAACACCCTTTTCCCGAAGGCTTTCAACGCGTACGATCCCGCCATGTCGAGGGGCGCATTGACCTCCAGTAAGAACGCCTGCCGCGCGAGGGGCCAATGAACGTCCACGTTCCGACGTTTCCATTGCACACAGACGACAACTTAACGTCGAACTTTCAAATCCTGGCCCGGAAAATCCTGCAACGCGAAGCCGTCGTCGGTGTCGTCGGCATGGGCTATGTCGGCCTGCCGCTGTCGGACGCCTTCTGCTCGGCGGGCTTTCGGGTGATCGGCTTCGACCTGGACGAGACCCGCCTGGCGACCCTGAACCGGGGCGCGTCGTATCTGAGCCACTTCGCCGACGCGCGCGTGGCGGCCATGCGCGAGCGGGGCTTCGCCGCGACCAGCGCGCCGGACGTCCTGGCCCGCGCCGACGCGGTGCTGATCTGCGTGCCCACCCCGATCACCTCGCATAACGCCCCGGACCTGAGCCACGTGGTCGAGGCCGCCGAAACCCTGGCGACCGTGCTGCGCCCGGGCCAACTGATCGTGCTGGAGTCCACCACCTTCCCCGGGGCCACCGTCGAGGTGCTCAAGCCGATCCTGGAGCGTTCGGGCCTGCGGGCCGGCCGCGACTTCGCCCTGGCCTATTCGCCCGAGCGCGAGGACCCCGGCAACCACGCCTTCACCACCGCCTCGACCCCCAAGATCGTCGGCGCCGACAGCGAAGCCGAACGCCACCTGGCCTGCGCGCTCTACGACGCCATCACCGCCACGGTGCCGGTCCGCGACACGCGCACCGCCGAGGCGGTCAAGCTGACCGAGAACGTCTTCCGGTTCGTCAACATCGCCCTGGTCAACGAACTGAAGGTCAGCTTCGAGGCCCTGGGCATCGACATCTGGGAGGTGATCCACGCCGCCCAGACCAAGCCCTTCGGCTATATGCCGTTCTTCCCCGGCCCCGGCGTCGGCGGCCACTGCATTCCGGTGGACCCCTTCTACCTGGCCTGGCGGGCCAAGGCCGAGGGGGCGACGCTGAAGATGGTCGAGCTGGCCGGCGAGATCTCGCAGGCCATGCCCGGGCGGGTGGTCGACAAGACGCTGGAGGCCCTGGCCAAGCGCGGATGCTCGCCGATCGGCGCCCACATCCTGATCGTCGGCGTGGCCTACAAGCGCAACATCGACGACACCCGCGAGACCCCGGCCCGCGACATCATCGAGATCCTGCGCAGCCGCGGCGCGCGGGTCAGCTACCACGACCCGCTGGCGCCCGAGCTGATGGTCGGCGACACGCTGATGCAGTCGATCGACATCGGCCGCGACGCGCTGGCCGGCTTCGACTGCGCCATCATCGTCACGGACCACGACGCGCTCGACTACGCCCGACTGGTCCGCGAGACGCCGCTGGTGATCGACACCCGCAACGCCGCCGCCCGGGTCGATCCCGCCCTGGCCGGCAAGATCGTGAAGGCCTGAGATGAGCGCCGCCTCGTCATCGGACCGCCCGCTGGCCTGGGCCCATCCCTCGGCCGAGGTCGAGCCGGGCGCGGTGCTGGGCGCCGGCACCCGGGTCTGGCGGTTCAGCCACGTGGCGGCCGGGGCCCTGATCGGCGGCGACTGCGTGATCGGCCAGAACGTCGCCATCGGCCCCGGCGTGATCATCGGCGCCCGCTGCAAGATCCAGAACAATGTCAGCCTCTATGCCGGCGTAGTCCTGGAGGACGGCGTGTTCTGCGGTCCCAGCTGCGTGTTCACCAACGTCACGACGCCCCGAGCCGAGATCGACCGCAAGGCCGAGTTCAGGCCCACCCGCGTTGGACGCGGCGCGACGATCGGGGCCAACGCCACCATCGTCTGCGGCAACGCCCTGGGCGCCTGGTGCCTGATCGCCGCCGGCGCCGTGGTCACCCACGACGTCCCGCCTCTGGCGCTGATGGCCGGCGTTCCGGCCCGCCGGGTCGGCTGGGTCAGCCACGCCGGCGAGGTGTTGGGCCCGGACCTGGTCTGCCCCCGCACCGGCGACCGCTATGCCGAGCGACCGGACGGGCTGCGGCGGGTGATCAACCTGTCGGGCTTCGGCGAAGATCCCAGTGAAGAACAGTCAGCGAGCGTCGGATGAAGCGGGCCCTGGTCATCGGATCGGAAGGCAATATCGGCAAGCCCCTGGCGGCGCACCTGCGCGCCCAGGGCTGGGAGGTGCTGTGCGCCGACATCAAGCCCGGCTGGCGCAAGGACTACCTGCAGGTCGACATCAACCAGCCGGCCGACCTGATGCCGACCCTGCGCTGGAAGCCGGACGTGATCTTCGCCCTGGCGGCCGTGGTCAGCCGGGTGACCTGCGAGCAGGCCTCCAGCCTGGCGGTCAGCACCAATCTGGGCGGGCTGAACAACGTGGTGCTGCTGGCCCAGGCCGCCGACGCCAAGCTGGTCTATTTCTCGACCTCGGAAGTCTACGGCCCCACCGACGGGCCGATGGACGAGACCCTGACGGTTCCCCGCCCCAACAACCGCTACGGCCTGACCAAGCTGCTGGGCGAGCAGCTGGTCGACTATGAGGTGGCCCAGCACGGCCTGCGCGCGGTCACCCTGCGGCCGTTCATGATCTATGACGAGAACGAGGACTTCGGCGACCACCGCTCGGCGATGATCCGCTTCGCCCACGACCTGGCGCGCGGCCGGCCGATCCAGGTGCATCGCGGCAGCGCCCGGGGCTGGCTGCACATCTCCGACGCCGTGCGCGCCATCGAGGCCGCCGCCGGGGTCGAGGAGCACGCGGTGATCAATATCGGCCACCCGGACGTGACGCCGATCGAGGCCCTGGCCGAGGGCTTGCGGACCCGGCTGAACGCCTCGCCGTCGCTGGTCACGCCGCACGACCTGCCGGCCCGGATGACCGCCGCAAAGCAGCCCAGCCTGGCCCGCATGCGCGACCTGCTGGGCGTGACGCCGAAGGTGTCGCTGGACGAGGGCCTGGACCGCGTGACGGCGCGGGTGCGGGCCCGCCTGGCTCATTCGGGACAGCCGGCGTGACAGGCCGTGTCATGGGGCGCCTGCTGACCGTGGTCGGCGCCCGGCCGCAGTTCGTCAAGGCCATGCCCGTCAGCCGCGCCATCGCCCGAACGCCGGGCCTGGCCGAGGTGATGGTCCATACCGGCCAGCACCATGACGCGACCCTGTCGGACCGCTTCTTCCGCGAACTGGACCTGCCCGAACCGGCCGAGAACCTGGGCGTCCACGGCGGCTCGCACGGCGAGATGACCGGGCGGATGCTGGCCGCCCTCGACGGGGTCATCGCCCGCCACGCGCCCGACCTGGTGATCGTCTACGGCGACACCAACTCGACCTTGGCCGGCGCCCTGGCGGCCGCCAAGTCCGGCGTGCCGGTGGCCCATGTCGAGGCGGGGCTGCGGGTCTTCGACCGGTCGATGCCCGAGGAGACCAACCGCGTGGTCGTCGACCATCTGAGCCGGCTGCTGTTCGCCCCCACCCGGGCCGCGGTCGGCCACCTGGCGCGCGAAGGCCTGGTCGAGGGCGTGCATCATGTGGGCGACGTGATGCAGGACGCGGTCCTGGCCATGGCCGCCCTGCCCCGCCCCGCCGACAGCGTCCTGTGCCGCCTGAACCTGCCGCTCGGCGCCTACGCCGTCGCCACCCTGCACCGCGCGGCCACCACGGACAGCGCCGCCAGCCTGGCCGCCGCCGTGGGCTATCTGCGCCAGCATGTCGGCCGGGGTCCCGTGATCCTGCCCCTGCATCCGCGAACCCGCGAGGCGGCGGCCCGGTTCGGCGTCGACCTGGCCGGCCTGACGGTGATCGAGCCCGTGGGGCCGATCGACATGCAGCGGCTGCTGGCCCACTGCGCCTTGGTGCTCACCGATTCCGGCGGCCTGCAGAAGGAGGCCTATTTTCATCGCAAGCCCTGTGTCACCCTGCGCGACGACACCGAATGGAGCGAGACGGTGGACGCGGGGTGGAACCGGCTGTGGACCGTGAACGACTACCGGCCCCGGCGTGAGATCGACGACTACGGCGCCGGCGACGCCGCCGAGCGGATCGTCGAGACGATCGCCCGTTTTCTCGAAGGCGAGCTAGCCGCGCCGCGCGCCATGACCGGAGCCCGTCCATGAAGGACACGCATGACCAGCCTCGGGGCGACCGTCCCCGGCCGCCTCTGCCCGCTCACGACGTGTCGCCCGAGCAGGCCCTCGAGAACGCGCTGAACGGCGAGGCGCGGCCGCTGCGCATCCTGCTGGCCTGCAACTACGACCCGGCCAACGCCGCCACGGTCTGCGACCACATCAACGCCTTCGCCCGCTATTCGCGCCACGAGGTCCGGGTGCTGTCGCGGACCGGCGAGATCTTCGACGGCGTGAAGCTGGAGACCTTCGACGCGGTCGTGATCCACTATTCGCTGTTCCTGGCGATCGAGGCCTTCGTCGGCCCGCGCTCGCGTCGCGCCCTGGCCGCCTTCCGCGGGGCCAAGGCGGTGTTCATCCAGGACGAATACCGCTTCGTGAACGCCACCCTCGACGCGCTGGAGGCCTGCGGCGTGGACCTGGTCTTCACCTGCCTGGGGCCGACCGAGGCCGAGCAGGTCTACGGCAAGGCCGGCAAGCTGCGCACCCAGCAGGTGCTGACCGGCTACGTGCCCCAATGGCTGACCCAGTACCCGCCCGTGCCGCTGGCGGCCCGCAAGACCATGGTCGGCTATCGCGGGCGCACCTATCCGGCCTGGCACGGCGAGCAGGGCCGCGAGAAGATCCGGATCGGCAAGCTGTTCAAGCGCGACGCCAAGCGGTTCGGCATCTCGACCGACATCGCCTGGTCCGAACGCAGCCGGCTCTACGGCCGCGACTGGGTCAAGTTCATCCGAAGTTGCCAGGCCGTGCTGGCGGTCGAGAGCGGGGCCAGCGTCTTCGACTTCGACGGCGCGGTGGCCGCCCGCACCGAAAGCTTCGCCGCGCTGATCGAGCGTCCGCACCCGATCCCCGCCCTGGCCCGCAAGCCCTCGTACGAGATGCTGCGCGACCGGTTCTTCGCCGGGCAGGAAGACCAGATCGACATCGCCCAGATCTCGCCCCGGGTCTTCGAGGCGATCGCCCTGCGCACCCTGATCATCGCCTATCCGGGACGCTATTCGGGCGTGCTGGAGCCGTGGCGGCACTATGTCCCGCTCGACAAGGACCACGGCAACATGGCGCAAGTGGCGGCCGTGCTGCGCGATCCGGAGCGGGTCGCCGAGATCATCACCAACGCCTATGCCGAAATCGCCCTCAACCCCGCCTATGGCTACGGGGCGATGATCGAGGTGTTCGACCAGCAGGTCGCCGAGACCGCGGCCGGCCGGCCGGCCGCGGTGACCACCGACCGCATCGACGCCAAGTTCCGCAAGGCCTTCCCGTTCATGGCCATCGACAATCCGCACGAGATGCGCCCCCCGGGCCTGGCCTGGCGGCTGGCGCGCGCCGCCGTGCGCCGCGCGGGGCTGGAAGGCCTGGCGCGCCGCCTGCTGCGGCGATGATCGCGGACAAGGCCTAGTCCACGCCGATCCAGCGCCGCAGGAACGGCAGGCGCGCGACGGCGCCCAGCCGCCGCCGCAGCATCGGCGCCTTGAGCAGGCGCGCCTCCACGATGATCACCGCCCAGGCGGCGCAATCGCGCAGGCGCAGGAACAGCGGCAGGCCCCGCTTCACGCCAGCACCTGATCGGTGATCTCGGCCACCGCCGTGCGCCAGCTGTAGCGGCCCGACGCCACGATCTCGTCGTGGGCCCGGTCGACCATCGCCTGGGCTCGTTGCGGATCGCGGCTGAGATCGAGGGCCGCCTCGATGTCGGACAGGTCGCGGCGGACCGGCTGGTAGTGGGTCCCGGCCTCGAGGACGCCGCTGTAGTCGCCCTCCACCAGCACCTGGAAGGTCCGGGTCGCCACGGCCTCGAGGTGGCGGGGCGACATGGCGCGGATCTCGGGCTGGGGCGTCAGGGCGGCGGCCGGATCGACCAGCGACGAGCCGCCCTCGACCCYGACCACCGCCCGGCTGGCGCCCAGCAGGCGGAGCCAGGCGTCGCCGACCAGCCTGCGCTCGCCGTCCACCGCCACGTCGGCGCGATGGCCCCGCGCCTGGGCCCAGGCCGCCGCCTTCAGCCCGACCTCGCGCTTGAGCACCCCCATCTCGCCCAGCCAGGCCGGCGTCTCCCAGGCCCGATAGCTGACCGCGATCGATCGCCGCGCCAGGTCGCTGGAGGTCCGCCGCGCCAGCCCGTCGTCGACATAGCTGGGCAGGAAGCGCCGCAGGGCGAACGGCCGCTGCGCGACCGGATAGACGCTGTCCCACAGCGCCGGCTCCAGCGCCGTGAGCAGCAGGTCGATCCGCGCCTCGACCAGGAAATCGCGCAGGTCCTGAAGGCCGAGGAACTCGTCGAGCGGCGCGGCCACGCGCCGCGATCGCGCCGGAACCGCGTCCATCGCCCGCCGCAGGCCGCCCAGGCCGACGCGGGTGTAGCGCGCGGTCAGGGCGGTGGCGTCGACCACCACCAGGTCGGGATCCAGCCCCGTGATCCAGGCCGGATTGAACGGAAACCCGATGTTCAGGAAGCTCACCCGCCCGGGGAAACAGGCCTTCCAGGCGAAGATCCGCTGATGCTCCCAGCGGCGCATCGGCCACTGGCCGCGCCAGTTGTACAGGACCACGGCGGTCGGTCGGTTACGCATGCCCGGCGAACTAGACGCCGAAACGGGCACGGAGGAAACGCGAAGCCATCAACGCCGCCCTGCACGGGAGCGCCTGGCGCGCTCGCCTCAAGCGTCGGCGGCGTCGGCGGTCGCTGTCAACGCCTAAGGCTGTCGCCCTGAGCCGCGCTCTGAGCAGCCCCCTGGGCCCCGCGCAGGGTTTCGGACGGAGACTCGCCGAACATCGCCCGATAGGCGCCCGAGAACCGCCCCAGCTCCCAGAAGCCCTGGTCCAGCGCCACCTGGGTCACCGTGGTCGGCCGATTGCCGGCGTCCAGCAGCCGGGCCCGGGCCGCCGACATGTTCTTCAGCCGCAGATAGGCCTTGGGGCTGACGTCGAGCAGGTCGTGGAAAGCGCGGTACAGCGTGCGGCGCGAGATGTTCAGGGCCAGGCAGATATCCTCGATCTGCACGGCCTGGCGGGCCCCGCCGCTTTCCAGGAAGTCCTCCGCGCCCCGTACGATGCGGGCGGCGTTCAGCGCGCCCTGCCGGCGGGCGCCCTCGACCTTGACCTCGGCCAAGGCCGACAGCACGCCGTCCAGCAGCTCGTTGCGCAGGAAGGCGACGGCGCCGCTCGGCACGCCGGCTCCCAGGGTCCGCAGCATGCCGGAGCAGCCCTGCAGCACGCGCTTGCAGGCGGCCCGGGCCTCGGGCGGCGGCGAATAGACGGCGGGTTCGGTCCAGAAGCACGGGTCGGCCAGCCATTCGAACGCCTCGGCCCGCTGCATCACCAGGCCCCACGGCGCGGTGACGACGGCGTAGGCGACGTGGCCCTGGAACCGTCCGTCCAGCTCGCCGCCCGGCGGGATGGCGATGACGTCGCCCTCCTCGATTCGGTGGCCCCACTGGTTGAGCACGCCCTCCTGCTCCATCACCGAAACCAGGCTGAAGGCCTTGCGCGCCATGACCCCGCGCACGCGGAGGTCGCCGTCGAACGCCCCGGCGTCGAAGCCCATGTCGCCCAGGCTGGCCCGCAGCAGGTGGCCACGGCACGGCTCGGGCGTCAGCTGGGTGATCGCCAGGTCGCGGCCGGCCGTGTGGGCCCAGACCTCGTGCGGGCCGCGGGTCTCGCTCAGGACCACACGGCCCAACGACACCGGCGCCGCGCGCGCGCCGAACGACCGCTGCTCGTCCAGCCCTCCGGAGACCAGTCCGTCGTCGCTCAGGCTGTCGTTCGGCTTGGTCGTCGCGGGTTGCCGCCAGTCAGCGGTCGACCAAGATCGAGAATGAGAGTGTGTTCCCCGCATGCCTTCATTGTCCATCGGACCTCTCCTGGCGGAGACCATGCGATCAATGGCGTCTGCACCAAAGCTTTAAGCGATCGCACCCGTCGTCACGCCCGATTCACCCTTCGAGGATGGCACGGACCATCTTTGTTGTAAGTAAGGTGAAACCACTAGAAAGCATCGAAACAGCAGAGAAAATTACAAAATTTGCGAATGGCGCAGCTTGATAACCAAGTTTTGTGTATAGTTAATTTAATATTATTCATTAATACACAAAATTAGAAGGAACAGATGCGCGATTGGCACTTGCCGCATAGCAGACCGAGAGATTCGGAAGAAACATGACGGCGAAACAGGGTCACGGAGGACTCTATGGCTCGTCAAAATTGGAAGGAAATGGCGATCTTCGGGAAACGGAATCTCGCGGAGACTCCAAGCAACCCGCGAGAGCAGGATGACTGGGCGCAAGCTCTGCGCGACATGAAGGCCGTTTGCGACGGCGAACAGCGGCAAAGGCGCCAGATCGCCGAAAGTGGAGCCCGCCAACTGGGTCGGGCGCAGGCCGTATTGCGCGAAGCGGAGAATCGTCAGCGCGACGCCGAAGCAGCCCTGAGTCGGGCCCGTCGCATGGCCGCCGTCGGCTGGATGGCCGCCGAGGCCTGCCGCGACATGACCGCCCTGCACGCGGTGGCCATGAAGGCCCTGGCCTCGTCCCGCGAGCGCCTGCACGGCGACCACCGGACCGTCAGCGAGATCGACTGGGCGCTGGGCGGCCTGACCCAGGCCGAACAGATGCTGGACCGGGTGACGGCCTATCTCGACGCGCGTCGCGAGACCCCGCAGGGCGCCCGCATCGACGGACTGCTGACCGGGACGCTAGGCCCCGGCCAGCCCGCCCAGATTAGCTAGGCCTCGATGTCGACGTCCTTGGTTTCCTTCAGGAACAGGACGCCCACCACGGCGGTCACCGCGGCCACCACGATCGGGTACCAGAGTCCGTAATAGATGTTGCCCGTGGCCGCGACCATGGCGAAGGCCGTGGTCGGCAGGAAGCCCCCGAACCAGCCGTTGCCGATGTGATAGGGCAGGCTCATCGAGGTGTAGCGGATGTTGGTCGGGAACATCTCGACCAGCATGGCGGCGATCGGGCCGTAGACCATGGTCACGTACAGCACCAGGATCGTCAGGATCGCCACCACCATGGGCTTGTTGATCAGCGCGTCGTCGGCCTTGGCCGGATAGCCGGCGGTCTTCAGCGCCGTGCCCAGTTCCTTCTCCCAGGCCGTCTTGCGGTCTTTGAAGGCCGCCTTGTCGAGGGTCTGACCCGGGAACGAGGCGATGGTCGTCGCGCCGATCTTGACCTGAGCCACCGAGCCGGCCGGAGCGGCCTGGTTGGCGTAGGTCACGCCGGCCTTGGCCAGGTACGACTTGGCCAGGTCGCACGAGCGGTTGAACACCGTCTTGCCCACCGGATCGAATTGGAACGAGCAGTCGGCCGGGTCGGCCACCACGGTCACCGGCGCGCTGGCCACGGCGGCGGCCAGCTGCGGGTTGGCCGCCGTCGTCAGGGTCTTGAACAGCGGGAAATAGGTCAGGGCCGCCAGGATGCAGCCCAGCATGATGATCGGCTTGCGGCCGATCTTGTCCGACAGCCAGCCGAAGAACACGAAGAACGGCGTGCCGATCAGCAGTGCGACGGCGACCAGCAGGTTGGTCGTGCCGCCGTCGACCTTGAGCATCTTCTCCAGGAAGAACAGGGCGTAGAACTGGCCGGTGTACCAGACCACCGCTTGACCAGCGGTCAAGCCCACCAAGGCGAGCAGCACGATCTTCAGGTTGCCCCACTTGGCGAACGAGTCGGCCAGGGGCTTCTTGCTGCCCTTGCCCTCGTCGACCATCTTCTGGAACGACGGGCTTTCGGCCAGTTGCAGGCGGATCCACAGCGACACGCCCAGCAGCAGCACCGAGATCAGGAACGGGATGCGCCAGCCGAAGGCCTGGAAGGCGTCCTCGCCCACCGCGTTGCGGGTCAGCAGGATCACCACCAGGCTGAGGAACAGGCCGAAGGTGGCCGTCACCTGGATGAAGCTGGTGTAGAAGCCGCGGCGTCCGGGCGGGGCGTGCTCGGCCACATAGGTGGCCGCGCCGCCGTACTCGCCGCCCAGGGCCAGGCCCTGGACCAGGCGCATGACCACCAGGGCGATGGGCGCGGCGATGCCGATGCTGGCGTAGCTGGGCAGCAGGCCGACCACGAAGGTCGACAGGCCCATCAGCAGCATGGTGACCAGGAAGGTGTTCTTGCGGCCCCACAGGTCGCCCAGCCGACCGAACACCAGCGCCCCGAACGGCCGCACCGCGAAGCCGGCGGCGAAGGCCAGCAGGGCGAAGATGTAGCCGGTGGTCTCGTTGACGCCCGAGAAGAAGTGCTTGGTGATGTAGGTGGCCAGCGAACCGTAGAGGTAGAAGTCGTACCACTCGAAGACGGTGCCGACCGATGCGGCCCCGATCACCAGGCCGTCCTTGCGCCCAACGGCGCGACCGCCCTTGGCGCCCTTCACCGGTTTCGCGGCGTCGCTTCCCATGCGTATCTCCCCCAAGCAGTCTTTGGCGTCGCCGCTGGGGGCGATCGAACCATGTTACCGCAACCATCATGGACGGCGTTCGCGGCGTTGGCGAGAGGCTAAACATGAACCGGACGAAAGCCGAAGCGTTGGCTAAAAGGAATCTTCGCCGTCCCATTTTACGGGACCAGGCAAGCGGTCCGGGATCCCGATGAGCGTCGTTGCGGCCTATATCTACAAGGACGGCGTCAGGAACCGCGAGGTCAGCCTCGATCACGAGGACGCCCTCGTCACCAAGCCGGGCGAGTTCGTGTGGATCGGCCTTTACGAGCCCAGCGCGGCCGAGCTGGCGCGGCTGCAGACCCGCTTCAAGCTGCATCCCCTGGCGATCGAGGACGCGCTCAACGCCCACCAGCGGCCCAAGGTCGAGGTCTATGGCCGCGAGCTGTTCGTGGTGGCCCGCACCGCCCAGCTGGTCGACAACCAGATCGCCTATGGCGAGACGGCGATCTTCGTCGGCCAGGGCCACCTGATCACCGTCCGCCACGGCTCGGCCCGGGCCCATACCGAGCTGCGCGCCCAGTTGGAAGCCTCGCCGACCCTGTTGGCCAAGGGCTCGGACTACGTGCTGCACGCGGTGCTCGACTTCGTGGTCGACGGCTACCTGCCGATCATCCAGGCGCTGGAGGACGAGGTGCTGGACATCGAGCGCCGCACGCTCGAGGCCTTCCTCAGCCACGCCGAGGTCAAGCGCCTGTTCCACCTGCGACGCGACCTGATCCGCTTCAAGCGGGTGCTGTCGCCCATGGCCGAGGTCTGCGGGCGGCTGGAGCATCTGGAAACGCCGTGCCTGGACGACGACGTCCGCCCCTACTTCCGCGACGTGCTGGACCACACACAAAAGGTCGAGGGCATGGTCGACGCCTTGCGCGAAGTGATCACCTCGGTGTTCGAAGCCGCCTCGCTGCTGGAACAGCAACGACAGAGCGCCATCACCCGCAAGCTGGCCGCCTGGGCCGCCATCCTGGCCGTGCCGACGGCGGTGGCCGGGATCTACGGCATGAACTTCGAACACATGCCCGAGCTGAAATGGACGTTCGGCTATCCGATGGTGATGGCCGGCGTCGCGGGGCTGATCGGGTATCTGTACTGGCGATTCAAGAGGAACGGGTGGCTGTAGGGGCGTCCGGCCGCGCCAGCTAGCTGGCCCAGGCCCGTGCCGGGTGCAGGAAACGCCCGGCCTCTGCGCCGTCGCGCAGGAACACCCGCACCTCGGCGGCGCGGCCGGAGGCGGCCAGGCGGTTGGCCAGGTCGCGGGCGGCGGCTTCGGCGCGACCGCCGCGTTCGAAGGTGAGTTCGGCCTCGAGGGCCTCGGAGCGCACGGACCAGCCTTGCTCGGCCGGCGTGACGGAAATCAACAGAGCCATGGAGAGCTCCTTACGCAAATCGGACTTGGGAGCGCCGGGCCGGAAAGCCTTGGAAGGGCGCGAACGAGCGGGGCTATTCGGGCGCTGATCAGCCCCGAAACATCGAGGTCAGATCGGCATTCGCCCTACGAGGGGATGACATCGACACATCTTATAGGCTCGCAATTTCACAACTTGACGACATGGGTATGACCCGAACGCAACTGACGCGAGCCAGAACTCCTGGCCCCGTTTTTAGTTTCTCGGGTCGTTCGATGATCTGCGGGCCGGGTCAGAAAATCTGCCGAGACTCAATTCCTATCAATTTGATAGATTTTCGGAGGCGACGTCTTTTCCCTCCCCTTTGACGGCGCCGGCGCGCGCCGCGCGGGACCCGTCGGGGGATGGGTTTCGCGCGGCGCGTCTAGCGCCGTCTCAGCATTCCGGCTTGTCCAGATGCGCCTTGATCAGCGACCGCCCCGCGCGCGCCACGGCCCGCACCGGGCCGCTGGGGCCCAGGGTGACGCGGGCGGTGTAGGAGCCTTCCATCAGCAGCATCAGGCCGTCGGCCAGGTCCTCGTCCGGCGCGCCGGCCTTGCGGCACAGCTCGACCAGCCGAGCATGCAGCTGCTGCTTGTAGGCCACCGACACCTTCTGGGCCGGGTGGTCGGCCTCGTGCAGTTCGATGGCGGCGTTGGACAGCGGGCAGCCGTGGACGTCGGCGTTGCAGGCCTTGGTCTCGAAGGCGTCGAAGATCGCTTCCAGTTGGACCCGCGGGTCGCCGCAGGTGCAGCCGACGACCTCGTCCCACCAGGCCCAGTAGTCGCGTTCCTGCTCGCGCAGCACCTCGGCGACCAGCTCGTCCTTGGACGGGAAGTTGCGGTACAGCGTCATCTTGGTGGCGTCGGCCTCGTGGGCGATCGCCTCGACGCCCACCGCGCGGATGCCGTGCTGATAGAACAGCTCGCGGGCCGTTTCGAAGATCCGGTCGCGGGCCGGTCTTTTGGACAACGGAGGGCACGCGACTGCCTCCAACTCGTCCACCTTGCCCCCGCCAGAATTTCTCTCAGCCATTTTCACAGCACCTCACCTTGACGTGAGAGTTACCGGTCAGTATCTCTCACCGCGTGGATGATACCGAACGGTATCGTCACATACGACTACATCGTCACAGATGGACGTCACGTCAAGCAACAGCAACTGCGACATTTGATCATTAACCCCAGAACGGAGCGCGAGCCATGCCCCCGAGCGCGAGCCAACACCCCGCCGCCCCGCCCGCCAGCGTTCCGCGCTGGATCGCCGGGCCCGCCCGCTCCCTTCGCAAACTGATCGGCCAAGGCGCCGAAGGCCCGTCCGGACAGGACTGGGCCTCTTCGTCCAAGGCCCGCCAGAAATCCCGGCGCCCCGTCTGGGAATAGAAAAACCACCGCGTCTCCTCCCCCGCTTCATTCGTCCGACAGGTACTCCGATGTCCCTCCGCCCCGTTTTCACGTCTTTCGCCGGCCTTGCCGCCATGGCCGTGCTGGCCGCCTGCAGCGCCCAGGCCAAGCAGGAAGCCGCCCCGCCCCCCGCCCAGGTCACCATCACCGCCGTGTCCTTCAAGGAACTGCGCCAGTGGGATGACTTCACCGGCCGCCTCGAAGCCATCGACACCGTCGACATCCGTCCGCGGGTCAGCGGCTACATCGACGGCGCCCGGTTCGAGGAAGGCGCCCGGGTCCGCAAGGGCCAGGTGCTGTTCCAGATCGATCCGCGCCCCTACCAGGCCGAAGCCAACCGCGCGTCGGCCGAGGTCGATCGCGCCAAGGCCCAGCTGAACCTGGCCGTCGTCAACCGCGAGCGCGGCCGCCGGCTGATCGAGCAGAACGCCCTGGCCCAGAGCGAGTTCGATCGGCTTTCCGCTGAAGAAAAGGCCGCCCAGGCCAATCTCGGCGCCGCCGACGCGGCCTATCAAACCGCCCGCCTGAACCTGGAATGGACCCGCGTGGTCTCGCCGATCGACGGCCGGATCTCCAAGGCCCTGATCACCCGAGGCAACCTGGTGACCCCGTCGAACCTGCTGACCACCGTGGTCAGCGACACCCCGATCTACGCCGCCTTCAACGCCGACGAGCAGACCTTCCTGAAGTACGCCTCGGCCGAACGCGGCAAGGCCAGCCCGGTCTATATGGGCCTGATGACCGAGGACGGTTATCCGCACCAGGGCCAGCTGAAGTTCATCGACAACGCCATGGACGCCAAGAGCGGCACGATCAGCGGACGGGCGATCTTCGCCAACGCCGACGGCCGGTTCACCCCCGGCCTGTTCGCCCGCATCCGCATGGTCAGCGACACGTCCGCGACGGTGGCCCTGGCCCCCGACCGCGCGGTGGCGACCGACCTGGGCAAGCGCTACGTCGTGGTGGTGGGCGCCAACAACAAGGCCGAGTACCGCCCGGTCGAGATCGGTCCGCTGGCCGGCAACCTGCGCATCATCCGCACGGGCCTGAAGCCCGGCGACCGGGTGATCGTCGGCGGCCTGCAGAAGGTCAAGCCGGGCGACACCGTCAGCCCGGTGGTCGTCAAGACCGACCTTTCGACCGACCTCTCCCAGTTCGAAACCGGTCCCCAGCGTGTCGCGATGATCAACAGCGTCGGCCAGAACTAAGCGTACCCCCAGCAGCCCGCTCCGGACCTTCCGGAGCTCTCCAAGTTCTTCGTGAGCAGACCGCGCTTCGCCGCCGTGCTCTCGATCGTCATCTTCATCGCCGGGTTGGTGGCTCTGCCGCGCCTGCCGATCTCGGAATATCCCGAGGTGGTGCCGCCGACCGTGGTCGTGCGCGCCGCCTATCCGGGCGCCAACCCCGCCGTCATCGGCCAGACCGTCGCCGCTCCGCTGGAGCAGGCGATCAACGGCGTCGAGGGCATGATCTACCAGTCGTCGCAGTCGGCTTCCGACGGCGCGATGATCCTGACCGTCACCTTCGCGCTGGGGACCGATCTCGATAAGGCCCAGGTGCAGGTGCAGAACCGCGTCGCCCAGGCCCTGCCGAAACTGCCCCAGGAGGTGCAGCGCATCGGCGTGACCACCGACAAGGCCTCGCCCGACCTGACCCTGGTCGTGCACATGATCTCGCCCAACAACCGCTACGACATGCTGTACCTCAGCAACTACGCGCAGCTGAACGTCCGCGACCGCCTCAAGCGCGTCGACGGCGTGGGCGACGTGCAGATCTTCGGGGCCGGCGCCTATTCGATGCGGATCTGGCTGGACCCTGAAAAGCTGGCCTCGCTGAACATGACGGCCGGCGACGTGGTCAAGTCGCTGCGCGAGCAGAACGTCCAGGTCGCCGCCGGCCAGCTGGGCGCGCCGCCGACCAATGTGGGCGCCGAGTTCCAGCTGTCGGTCAACGCGCCTGGCCGCCTGACCGACGAGGAGCAGTTCCGCAACGTCATCATCCGCTCCGGCGAGAACGGCGAACTGACCCACCTGGGCGACGTGGCCCGCGTGGAGATGGGCGCCAACAACTACGCGCTGCGCTCGCTGCTCGACAACAAGTCGGCCGTGGCCATGCCGATCTTCCAGCGCCCCGGCTCCAACGCCCTGGCGATGGCGGCCGACATCAAGAAGACGATGAAGGAGCTGAAGAAGGAATTCCCGGAAGGCGTCGACTACGAGATCATCTACGACACCACCGCCTTCGTGCAGGAATCGATCAACTCGGTGATCCACACCCTGATCGAGGCCATCATCCTGGTGGTCATCGTGGTGGTGATCTTCCTGCAGGGCTGGCGCGCCTCGATCATTCCGCTGATCGCCGTGCCCGTCTCGCTGATCGGCACCTTCGCCGTCCTGCTGATGCTGGGCTTCGGCCTCAACGCCCTGACCCTGTTCGGCCTGGTGCTGGCCATCGGCATCGTCGTCGACGACGCCATCGTCGTGGTCGAGAACGTCGAGCGGAACATAACCAACGGCCTTGAACCGGCGGCGGCCACCCGCAAGGCCATGAGCGAGGTCACCGGACCGATCATCTCCACGGCCCTGGTGCTGTGCGCGGTGTTCATCCCGACCGCCTTCATCAGCGGCCTGTCGGGCCAGTTCTATCGCCAGTTCGCCCTGACCATCGCCATCTCGACGGTGATCTCGGCCTTCAACTCGCTGACCCTGTCGCCGGCCCTGGCCGCCGTGCTCCTCAAGAGCCACGACGCGCCCAAGGACCGCTTCCAGAAGATGATCGACGCGGCCCTGGGCTGGTTGTTCAACCCGTTCAACCGCATGTTCGCCAAGGCGTCCGACGGCTACGTCCGCAATGTCGGCCGCACCCTGGGCAAGTCGACGGCGGGCCTGGTCATCTACGGCATCCTGCTGGCCCTGACGGTCTTCGCCTTCGCCAAGACCCCGGGCGGCTTCGTGCCGCAGCAGGACAAGGCCTATGTCGTCGCCGTCGTGCAGCTGCCCGACGCGGCCTCGCTGGACCGCACCGAGGCCGTCATCCGCCAGATGGGCGACATCGCCATGAAGGTGCCGGGCATCAAGCATTCGGTCGCCTTCCCCGGCCTGTCGGCCAACGGCTTCATCAACAGCCCCAACTCCGGCGCGGTGTTCTTCCCGCTGGACGACTTCAAGAACCGCACCGGCCACGACCTGTCGGCCAACGCCATCGTCGGTCAGCTGAACGCCAAGTTCGGCGCCATCCCCGACGCCCAGATCGCGGTCTTCCCGCCGCCTTCGGTGCAGGGGCTGGGCACGATCGGCGGCTTCCGCATGCAGATCGTCGACCGCGCGGGCCTGGGCCCGGACGAGCTGAACAAGCAGACCCAGAACCTGATCGACAAGGCCCGCAAGGACCCCGCCCTGGTCGGCGTGTTCTCGACCTACCAGGTCAGCGTGCCGAAGATCGAGGCCAACATCGATCGCGAGAAGGCGCGGGCCTCGGGCGTCAGCCTGACCGACCTGTTCGAGACCATGCAGGTCTATCTGGGCTCGCTGTACGTCAACGACTTCAACCGCTTTGGCCGCACCTACGAGGTCAACGTCCAGGCCGACCAGAAATTCCGCATGCAGCCCGAGCAGATGCTGCGCCTGCAGACGCGGAACGCCGACGGCCAGATGATCCCGCTGGGCGCCTTCGTCAGCTTCAAGGAGGCCACCGGCCCCGACCGCGAGAGCCACTACAACGGCGTGCTCACGGCCGAGATCAACGGCGGCCCGGCCCCCGGCTACTCGACGGGTCAGGCCCAGAAAGCGCTGGAGGACCTGGCCAAGAAGGAGCTGCCCAACGGCATGGGCTACGAGTGGACCGAGCTGACCTACCAGCAGATCCTGGCGGGCAACACGGCGATCTACATCTTCCCGCTCTGCGTGCTCCTGGCCTTCCTCGTGCTGGTCGCCCAGTACGAAAGCTGGAGCCTGCCGCTGGTGGTCATCCTGATCGTGCCGATGACCCTGCTGTCGGCCCTGGCCGGCGTGCTGCTGACCCATGGCGACAACAACATCTTCACCCAGATCGGGCTGATCGTGTTGGTGGGCCTAGCCTGTAAGAACGCCATCCTGATCGTCGAATTCGCCAAGGAGCGAGAGGAGCATGGCGACACGCCGCTGCAAGCGGTGCTGGAAGCCTGTCGCCTGCGCCTGCGGCCGATCCTGATGACCTCGATCGCCTTCATCATGGGCGTGGCGCCCCTGGTGGTCAGCCACGGGGCCGGCGCCGAGATGCGCCGCGCCATGGGCGTGGCGGTGTTCTCGGGGATGCTGGGGGTGACGGTCTTCGGCCTGATCCTGACCCCGATCTTCTACTTCGTGATCCGTCGCAACACCGCCCGCCGGGCGGCGCTGAAGGCGGCCAAACAAACGACGACCGCCGTGGAGGCGCACTGATGTTTGCTTCTCAAATCCGCCAGCCGGGCTGGCGGAACCTGAAGGTCCAGCTCGGCCTGTTCGCCAGCATGCTGCTGCTGTCGGCCTGCGCCGTGGGGCCGGACTACAAGACCCCGGTCGCCGCGCCGGTGGTGCTGCAGAACGCCCCGGCCGGCGCCTTCTCGACCGCCAACCCCGAGGCCCAGTGGTGGAAGGCGTTCAACGACCCGGTGCTCGACAGCCTGGTCACCCAGAGCCTGTCGGGCAACCTGGACATCCGCATCGCGGTCGCCCGGGTGGACGAGGCCCGGGCCCTGTTCAAGGACGCGCGCCTGGACCAGATCCCGCGGGTCACCGCCAGCGGGGCCTACCAGAAGAGCGACCAGCAGCAGCCGGGCTCGAACGGCCAGCGGGTCGAGAGCGAGACCTACCAGGCCGGCTTCGACGCCGGCTGGGAGATCGACCTGTTCGGCCGCGTTCGCCGGGGCGTGGAGTCGGCCCGGGCCGAGGCAGGCGCGGCGCAAGCCGACCTGCGCGACGCCCAGGTGACCATCGCCGCCGAGGTGGCCCGCAACTACCTGGAACTGCGCGGCGCCCAGGCCCGCCTGGCCGTGGCCAACCGCAACCTCGACACCCAGCGCGAGACCCTGCGGCTGACCAAGGTCCGCTACGACGCCGGCGCCGGAAACCCGATCGACGTGGCCAGCGCCCAGGCCCGCCTGAACGCCACCGAGGCGGTGATCCCCGCCCTGATCACGGCCGAGAAGCGGGCCAACTACCGGCTCTGCGTGCTGGTCGGCAAGCGGCCGGGCGAACTGGACACCGCCCTGGTCGCGACCACGACCGCCGAGGTCACGCCGCTGATCGCCGCCCTGCCGATCGGCGACGCCGCCGACCTGCTGCGCCGGCGTCCCGACGTCCAGGCGGCCGAGCGTCGCCTGGCCGCCCAGACCGCCAAGGTGGGGGTGGCCACGGCCGACCTCTTCCCGCGCGTCCGGGTGACGGGCTTCATCGGCTTCCTGTCGGGCACGTCGTCGGGCTTCGGCAACGCCGCCAGCCAGGCCTGGTCGGTGGCCCCCTCGGTCACCTGGCCGGCCCTGGACCTGGGCGGCGCCCACCAGCGGCTGAAAGCGGCGGAAGCCCGCAACGACGCCAGCCTGGCCGTCTACGACCAGACCGTGCTGGCGGCGCTGGAGGACCTGGAGAACGCCCTGGTCGGCTATCGCCAGCAGCAGGCCCAGCTGGTCAGCCTGACCAACCAGGCCGCCGCCTCGCGCCGCGCCGCCGAGCTGGCGCGGATCCAGTACAAGGAAGGCGGCATCGACTTCCTGGTGCTGCTGGACGCCGAACGGACGCTGCTGGCGGCCGAGGACTCGATGACGGTCGCCGAGACCGGCGTGAACACCAACGTCGTGGCGATCTACAAGGCGCTGGGCGGGGGTTGGACGAGCTGACGCCCTGACCGACACAGGGGACACACACTCACGGCAAGGCCGCGCAGGTCTGGCAAGGGCCACGACGTGAGTGTGTGTCCCCACCTTCACCCTGAAAGTTATCCACAGGGCTAGCCGGGGACATGCACTTGTGCGTGTCCCCAAACCCAGGCCGTTCCTCTCCCTCCGTCTCCCCGGCGAAGGCCGGGGCCCAGGTCGAACCCACCGCTTACGGATGGGGCGCCGTCGAAGGGCGCGTCATCTCCAGAGGCTTCGGCTGAATCTGGGCCCCGGCCTTCGCCGGGGAGACGGACTTCAGGAGCCCTCTATCCCCACTCCCGCCAGAACAAACCCCAACCCAATCAACCCCCTGCACAAAAACTCACGTTTCCCGTCCCCACCCTCCAGGACGGCCGCACACTAGCGGCATGACCCAAGCCACCATCGACATCCCCACCCGGTGCCTGACCTTCCAGCTCAAGCTGATGGCCGCCCTCGAAGCGGCCTGGGCGAGCATCGAGGCCTCCACCAATCCCGTCCTGATCCGCCAGGCCCGCGACAAGG